>WFOM01000215.1 GCA_015488075.1 Helicobacteraceae bacterium
TAATTATAGCATACCTTTAGTAAACTTAATAAACTTTAAGAAAAATCTTTAAGAAAGTTTAGTGTAAATGACTAAAGTTCTTGACAAATAAATAAAAATGTTGTAAAATTCTACCCGTAAAAATTGAGTTAAACAATGTAAAGCAATTTTAAGGAGGTTCAAATGAACTTTAAACCACTGGGTGAAAGAGTATTGGTTGAAAGAGTAGAAGAAACAAATACAACAGCAAGCGGTATAATCATACCGGACAATGCAAAAGAAAAGCCTTCACAAGGTAAAGTTTTGGCTGTAGGAAAAGATGTTGAAGATGTAAAAGAAGGAGATACGGTAGTTTTTGGAAAATACAGCGGAAACGAACTTACTTTGGACGGTAAAGAGTATCTTGTTTTGGAAGTATCTGATATATTGGGTATAGTTGGATAATTCAAATAATTATTAAAAATTTTTAAAAAGGAGTGAAAATGGCAGCAAAAGAGATAGTTTTTTCAGATGAAACAAGAAACAAACTTGCAAAAGGTGTTGAAAAGTTGGCAAATGCCGTAAAAGTTACAATGGGTCCAAGAGGTAGAAATGTTCTTATACAAAAAAGTTACGGAAGTCCTGTTATAACAAAAGACGGTGTTTCAGTTGCAAGAGAAGTAGAACTTAAAGACAAGCTTGAAGATATGGGAGCTCAGCTTGTAAAAGAGGTTGCAAGCAAAACTGCAGATGAAGCAGGTGACGGAACAACTACTGCAACAGTTTTGGCTTACTCTATCTTCAAAGAAGGTCTAAAAACTATTACAGCAGGTGCAAACCCTATAGAAGTTAAAAGAGGTATGGACAAAGCCTGTGAAGCTATCTTGGAAAATCTTAAAGCCGGTTCAAAAACCATCAAAGACAAAAACGAGATAGCACAGGTTGCAACTATATCTGCAAACAGTGATGAAGCCATAGGTAACATGATAGCAGAAGCTATGGACAAAGTAGGACAAGACGGTGTTATAACTGTTGAGGAAGCCAAAGGGATAAACGACGAACTTGATGTAGTTGAAGGTATGCAGTTTGACAGAGGTTACCTAAGCCCATACTTTATAACAAACACAGACAAAATGACAGCTGAGATAGAAAATCCATACATCCTTTTAACAGACAAAAAAGTAACAAACCTTAAAGATTTGCTTCCTGTTCTTGAGCAGATACAACAAAGTGGAAGACCTATGGTGATCATCGCTGAAGATGTAGAGGGTGAAGCACTTTCAACACTTGTTGTAAACAAACTAAGAGGTGTATTGAATGTTTCAGCAGTAAAAGCTCCTGGATTTGGTGACAGAAGAAAAGAGATGTTAAAAGATATAGCCATACTTACAGGCGGAACTGTTATAAGTGAAGAAACAGGACATACACTTGATGGAACAAGACTTGAGCATCTTGGTCAAGCCGGCAGAATAGTTATGGACAAAGACAACACTACCATAGTCGACGGTAAAGGTGACAAAGCTGCCGTTGAAGCAAGAATAAAAGAGATAAAAGCTCAAATAGAAACAACAACTAGCGAATATGACAAAGAAAAACTTCAAGAAAGACTTGCTAAACTAAGCGGTGGTGTAGCAGTTATAAAAGTTGGTGCAGCAACTGAAACTGAAATGAAAGAGAAAAAAGACAGAGTTGATGATGCACTAAGTGCTACAAAAGCTGCTGTTGAAGAAGGTATAGTCATAGGCGGTGGTGCGGCACTTGTTAGAGCTGCTTCAAAAGTAAAACTTGAACTTGAAGGTGACCAAAAAATAGGTGCTGACATCATACTAAAAGCTGTAAAAGCTCCTATGAAACAAATAGCTGAAAATGCGGGATACGATGCAGGTGTCGTAGTAAACGGTGTTGAAAGTGCAGACAAAGACACTATAGGATTTGATGCTGCAAAAGGTGACTATGTAGATATGTTTGAAGCTGGAATAATCGATCCACTAAAAGTTGAAAGAGTAGCACTTACAAATGCAACTTCAGCTGCAAGTATGCTTCTAACTACTGAAGCAGCAGTATTTGAGATACCTGAAGATAAACCTGCAGCTGCTCCTGCAGCTCCAGATATGGGTGGTATGGGGATGATGTAATCCCTAACCCACCTTATATATCTTCAAGTCTGGCATAATTTTTTCCAACCCTTGCAATATTTCCTAACTTAAAATTAAAGCTTTCATCAACAATCCCATCTTTAAAATACTGATGTTTTACTTCAAGCAAAACAGGAACAGTTTTACCTCCCAAATCAAGCTCATCAAAAAACTCACAAAACATTGCACTTTCAACATCTGCTATAACAGATGGAAAATCATCTAAAACTTTTTTGGTAACTATGCCGAACTTCTTTGCCTCGCCCTCCTCTTTTGGCAGTGACAAAGCGGTTTTGTTCATATCTTCAAGATGCTCCTCATCAACAAAACAAATAGTGGCTTTTTTTGTTTTTCTGATGTTAAACAGTGTATCTTTTGGTGTTCCATCCTCTTTATGCCCGATTGAGACTATAACTACAGGAGGTTTTGATGAAAGAGGTATAAAGTATGAAAACGGAGCAATGTTTATTATACCATCATCTTCTGTGATTATCCATGCTATAGGTCTTGGAACGACACTGTTACTCATAAGCTTGTATATATCTGTTGAATTTAAATCGCTATAATCTACTCTCATAATACTCTCCAAAGGTAAGATATGTCTAACAATCCGTTTGAAAACGGTTTTGCCAAAAAATTTGCTGTTTATTTTGTAGCACTTTTGGTTTTTACACTTATGTTTTTTATTTTAACAAAGATATACTACAAGCCCAAAAAAGTTTTAAAAAAAGAGGCAAAAAAACTTGAAAAACCAAATCTTCACAAACTTGTAAACCAAGGAAACCAAATCCCAAAAAAACAAAAACCTTCCAAAAAATTTGAACTTCTAAATCAATAACCTCTTTTAAATATATGTCCTCTTACATATACACCGTAAATGTATTCAAACAAAACAGAAAAAACCACAAACCCCAAAAACACATATATAGCCACCGGATTTGTCTTGTATGTATGATACAAAAGCATAACAAGTGCCGCAAAAGAAGACAAAACAGCCAAAACAATCACAAAGCCGTTTGCACCGCTTTTTTCTCTTAGCTTGTATGCAGAAATATTTACAACAAAAAATATAAGCAAAAATCCTGCACTACCTATGATGGCTATATCATCAAGGTTAATGCTGTTTGCAAGCAAAAGCCCCAACAGAGTGCTTATAACAATCCCCATAAGAGGTGTTTCACCTTTTTGCATGGCAAGCAGTTTTGGCAATTTTCCCTCTTTTGCTATATAGTAACTGAGTCTTGAGTTTGAAAATATGGTTGCATTTATAGCCGAAAGTGTTGCCAGCATGGCAGAAACCGAAACCAAAACAAACCCGAACTCTCCCAAAGTCGGCTTTGCCGCAACAGCCAAAGCATAGTCTTTTGCCTCTTTAAGTGTTGCCTCATCAACATTGCCAACCGTAACCACAGCTATAAGCATATATAAAACAACAACCGATACAACAGATATGTAAAAAGCTTTTGGAAGGTTCTTTTTTGGTTCTGTTATCTCTTCAGCAGAGTTTGAGATAAGCTCAAATCCCTCATAAGCCACAAATATAATCATACCCGCAACTATAACAGAAGAGATACTCTCATAGTTTTTTGGCAAAAGTCGCTCAAAATCAACACTCATAAACCCTGCAACTACTATAACAAGAAGCAAAACAAGTTTTGTAACCACAAAAAAAGTTTCACTTTTGCTTACAAAAGAACTGCTTACATAGTTTATAACTGCCGGCAAAATGATAGCCAAAGATATAAGTGTGTGATGCAAAAGCCAGCTTTTGTTTGAAAAGAGTATCTGGCTGTAATATGCAAATGCCGTTGCATACAGCGATATGGTTACTATATAACTCAAAAAGAGCATAAGATTAACAGAACCAGAGAGGAGATTATGCCTAAAAGCATTGTCTATAAAAGTTACAGTCCCTCCACGGCTTATATATGTAGTTGAAAGTTTGGCATAGGAGTATGCTGTTAAAAAAGCCACTACCCCAGCATAGAAAAAAGCTATATATGTAGCACCTTTTGCAAGACTGACCGCCTCACCAAGCACTGCAAATATACCGCCGCCTACCATACCGCCTATACCGATTGAAACAGCACCAAGTAAGCTAATCGATTTTTTCACTGTAAAATCCTGTTTCTTTTTTGTAAATATAATACAATTATCGTTAAAAATACCAAAAGGCCAAAATATGCAAAACATTATAGCAGTAATTTTTGATTTTGATATAACACTAAGCCCCTATTTTCAACAAGAAGCTATCTTTAAAAGATGGGGTATAAATGCTGATGATTTTTGGACAGAATCAAGTAAGCTAATGGAACATGGATACGATATGGAGCATGCATACCTAAGAAATCTTATAGATTACAACAGAAAAGATGAAAAATTTGCACTAAACAATGAGCTTTTATACCAACTTGGAAAAGAGATAGATTTGTATGAGGGTTTGAGCAAAAAAGATGGTCAAAAATCTATCTTTGATGATTTGGCAGAGATAGCCAGAAAAAACTCAACAGACGATATAGATATAAAATTAGAATTTTACTGCATAAGCGGCGGTATAAAAGAGATGATATACGGAGCACTAAAAGCACACAACCTTAACTTTAAAGAGGTTTTTGCCTGCAGTTTGGACGAAGATGAAAGCGGAAAACTCGGATATATAAAAGAGACTGTAGGACATACCATAAAAACACAAAAACTTTATATGATAGCAAAAGGTGTAAGCCCAAAAAGGGGAGATGACCCGTCAAAAGTAAATGAAAAGATGGATAGCTTTAGGATACCGTTTGAAAATATGATATTTTTAGGTGACGGGCAAACAGATATACCGGCTTTTTCTATGTTAAAAAGCAACGGAGGAAGAACCATAGCTGTTTACAGAGAAGAAATAAAGTCTGATGGAAGCATAGATGAAGACAAAACACTCAAATCTTACCAAAAAGGTTATGAACTTGCTATAAAAGCCGGAAGAGCTGAACAACTACTGCCTGCTGACTACTCAGATGGCAAACCACTTAAGATGGCACTGCTTGGCTATGTTGATGAGATAGCTAAAAAAATATCAAGGAAAAAATAATGTCAAAAGCTAAAGATTATGAA
>WFOM01000216.1 GCA_015488075.1 Helicobacteraceae bacterium
CTTTTAATATCTCTTCATGCCAGGAAGGGGTTTGTAATTTATAATCCTCATCAAAACTTTCCCAAATTTGATTTATAAGTATAATTTTTTCTTTTGGATTTAAGTTTTTTATATCATCTATGACCATTATGCAACCTTTTAATCACATTTTGTGATCTGATTTGTTATGTTGTCAAGTGCTTTGTTGATTTTGGCAACGGTGTCGTGTGCTTTGATGTTGTGTTTGTCTTGTATCCAGTCACCGTTTCTGTATGCGATTTTTGTTTTGTTGTTTTTGTCTTTGTATATCAAGATTCTAAGAGGCAAATCAAGTCCTGCTGTCGGGTCTTGCTGCATAAGTCTTGTTCCGAGTTTCGGTTTTCCAAAAACAACCATTACTGCCGGTTTGAGGTTCAGCCCTATACTTCTTGCATTTGCTGAGTGGTTTATAACTGCAAATATATTTACACCTCTTTTTTTAAGGATGTGTTTTAGTTTCAATGTGGCATTTTCCACACTGCATGTGCTTTCTTTTACTATAATGTCGTTTGAAAACAGCATTGTTGCAAACGATAGTGCCAGGAGAATTTTTTTCACCTTTTTTTCCTTTTAAGAAGATATAGCATTATAAAAGATATAAGTAAAACTATACCACCTATTTGTATCCAGGCGGATAATTTTAAGGTTTTGTTCAAGATTTTGGCATGCTCTTTTTTGTCTATGTTTACATTTGTTACATCTGCTATATGTGTCATAAGAGATACGGCCAGATCACCCTTAGGTATATCCTGATGGCAGCTTAGGCATACTCCTCTTCTGTCAAGTTTTTCAAGCTCTTCTTTGTTTAAAGCTCTTGAAAGCCTGAAGTGGTGCCCTACTGTCATAAGCTGGGTGAGATTGCTATCAAGTATTTGAGAAAAATCATGTTTTAGATTTGGTATGGCATTGAACTGGACTGTAGCTTTTTTTGATAAAACGGTTTTGTTTGCATCTTCGAGGTCTAGTTTTATATCTTTATCGTAATCAGTTGTGCCGTATATTCCAAATCCCATAGCTTTTTGGTTTGTATGGCAACTTTCACAGCTTCTTGCTTCTTCTGAGATGGTATGTGGATTAACCGGCGACATATCAAGTGAGTTTACACTCTGGTTGTTGTCTGTGACTTTGTAAATGTGGTTTTTTAGAAGTGTTTTCCCGTCTTTTCCGACAACTGTTATGACTACCTGACATCCAGGGATGGCAGAGGAGATTCTGCCTTCTCCGTTTTGAACAAGGATAGGGTCTTCCCATCTGAGATACCCTCTGGTTTCCGTTACTTTGCCGTCAATGAGATATTTTTTAAGTTCTTTTCTTGCTATGGCTGTTTGTCCGTGTATGTCATGATCATGTGATGATGCAAGATAGTCCGTGTTTTTTTTGCCGCCGCTGTAGTCTATCTTTACATGACAGCCGTAACACTGCGGAGCCCATTTGGCATGACAGGTATAACATTCCATATCTTTTGTATGTGCTTCTATCTTATCCATAGCCACAAGTGCTTCTTTTGAAAGCTTTTTTTCCTCTTTTAAAAGTTTAAGAGGTTTTAATCTGACGGTTTTTCCACTTGCAAGATAAACTATGATTTCGTTTTTGTCTTTTATGACATTTGGGTATGGATTTCCTCTGGCAGTTATCAAAAATCCATCTTTTGTATCTTTTGGGACAAAACCTTTTTTTAGATAATCTGCTATAGATTTTGTTACACCTCTTGGTTTGTCGGATAGTTTTCTTCCAAATTCGTCAGAATATCCAAGAGGCAGTTCCCAAGGGTATTTTTTGGTAGTTCCGTGACAGTCCTGACACTCTATCTCAACAGCAGCCAGGTTGGTTCCGCTTAAAAATCTGTCACCGTGGATATCGTTAGATGTATGGCAGTCCTGACACAACATCCCCTTTTTATAATGGATGTCTGCATGCATCTTTATATATCTTTTTGTATGAAGTTTGCTTTGAGGAGCTCCACCATTACCCCAAGTTCCGCTGTATGGTGTCTCCATAAGCCCTTGATAGCTAACACCTATCCTTTTTCCTCTGTTATGGCATGTTGTGCAGGTCTCAACAGGCACACCGCTATATGTGTGGTTATGGATATGAACTTTAGCATCTCTTGATGCTTGAATCTGGTGAGTAAGCAGGTGACCTCTTTCTTTTTTGTTTATAGTTGGATCATTTCCTTCATAAAACCCTTCGTTTGAGTATGGTATGTGACAGCTTGAACATCCCATACCTCTGTAATCACCCCTTTTGTATCTGCCTTTGCTTCCCGTGTGGCATCTAAGACACTCCTCTCTTAGGTATGTATAAACTGCAAGTGAAGGGTCTTTGGCAACTTCATCGGCAGTCGGGGCTTTTGGGATTTGTTTGTTTTGCTTTGGATAAACCCAAGGCTCTAATTTTTTCAACTCTTGCATATATCTTCGGTAAGCTTTTGTTCCAAGCCTTTTGTGTGGATCTGATGGATTTTTGGTGTCATAGGTTGCCAAAAAATGTTTAAGCCCCTCTTTTGCTCCAAAACTCCATGTGGCACCTTGAATTTTTCCCTGTTCACTCATCATAAGTGAATTCATCTGTGCAGATACCTGCTCTTTGTGGCACATGCCACATGTATTTTGATTTATCCAACTGCTTCCCGGATCCGGATAAAACTCTTTTGGTCCCGGGTGTTTTTTAAAGTATGCTACAGTTCCACTATGGGCTTTTTCTTTTGTGGTTGCATTTGGATTACCGCCATGACAAACTATACATGTATTGTCTGCAAATCCTGCTTTTTTTGCTGTTTTTTCAAGCTCTTTTGACATGCCTGAGGTTTTTTCCCTTATATCCTCTATGCCTTTATGACACTCAAGGCACATGTTTTTGCCAAACAATGTAGAAAAAACAAAAAAAAGCAGTAAAAAAAGTTTATTCATTTTTTTTGACCTCTTTTGATATGGCATCCAAAACACCGTTTATAAATTTTGGAGATTTTTCCGCTGCGAAACTTTTTGTAATCTCTACAGCTTCATCTATGATGATGGCAGGGTCAAGCTCTGTATAGAGTATCTCATATGCTCCGAGTCTGAGAACCGATCTTTCTATGGAACCCAGTCTATCATAGTCCCAGTCTTTTAGGTTTTTGACTATGGTTTTATCTATGTTTTCTAAGTTTTCCAATACTCCGTTTAGCAAAGAGAGTGCAAACTCTTTTTGTTTGTTTCTTATTTTTTTTTCTTCAAGTATCTCTTCTACCTGGTTTTTTGTGTCTGTATTTCCGGCATCATATGCATAAAGCATACTTACTACCGCCATTCTTGCCTGATGTCTTGTTGCCATGTGTTGCCTTTAGTGCCTATGTTGATGCTTTTTTGCATCTGTTGGTTTGACTAAAATTGCAAATATCAAAGCTACTATTCCCATCACAAAACTAATTATTCCAAATTCATCCATTTTGAGTTCCTTTATCTATTAGTAAACTCCACTTATTAT
>WFOM01000217.1 GCA_015488075.1 Helicobacteraceae bacterium
ATATAGAGGTTCTGGCCACATCGGGCAACAAACTTCTTCCTGAAAAATCGAAACTGCCTGTTGTGATGACAGATGATATAAACGATATGATAACAAAGCTTGAGCCGGCAGTTGATCGGATACTAAAAATTATAAAAAACATTGAGACCATAACTACTACTCTCTCAGATAAAAATTCATCACTCTTTAGAACTTTTGACAATCTTGACAAACTGACAAACCAGGACTCGCATCTGGCAAAATCTTTGAAAAATCTAAACGACATAACATATAAAATATCCACAAACGACTCGCTCATAACAACACTCACCGGAGACAAAAACTCAACAAAAGCATTAAACGATTCCATAAAGCAGTTAAAATCGATACTTGATGATATAAAAGACACAACCAAAACACTTCACAGCGATATAATAAAACCGACATCATCTTCTCTTAATGAACTCTCAAATATTTTTAAAGACATAAACAAAAAACTAAAAGAGTTAGACCCTCTTATAAAAGAAGTCGGTGATTCCAAAACAGATATAAAAGGGCTTAAAGAAAGCCTAAAATCCATAACCCAAAAAACAGATGAGCTTTTGCAAAAGATTGATGCCATCCTTATAGATAAAGAAAAAGACAAGGTTGTTCTGCCATGACAAAAGTGCTTTTTTTTACCGTTTTTTTACTGTTTGCGGGATGTTCTTTTAATGCACCGAAAAACAGCTGGATTTATCAGGTCTCAAACTCTTATGAACTGTATAAAAAAAATCTTCTCAAAGGCAATGACGAACTTGCAAAAGAAAATCTTAAAAATGCCGTAAAAGAAGCCAAAAGTAGTGCAGACTTGTCATCTTTGGCAAAAATTTATCTCGGAGAGTGTGCACTAAACAATGCATTGGGTATAGAAGACAAGTGCAGAAAATATCTTGATTTAAAAGATGTGGCTGATTCAAAAGAGTTGCAAAACTATTATTATCTTGTTACAAAAGATATAAAAAAAACAGACCCGTCCTTACTTCCTGTCAAATACAAATATCTTGTAAAATATATCAAAAAAGGTGACTATAGATCTGCAAACAAAGCTGTATCGGAGATACAAACACCATCATCAAGACTGATAGCCATATATATTTTGGGAGACAATGCATACAAAACAACAATAAAATCATCCATAAAGTTTTTTTCATATTACGGTTATAAAAAAGCTGTTTTGCACCTTTTAAAAAAATACTATATAATTGAAACCGACAAAACAGAAAAAGCAAAGATAAAAAAAATCATAAAAGTCATGGAGAGCCAAGATGAAACAATGTAAAAACCTTCAGGAAGTAAGGGACGAGATTGACAAGATAGATGAAAAACTGGTTGAACTTATTTCCCAAAGAAGCCATTTTATAAGACAGGCTGCGAAATTTAAAGAGAGTATAGATGAGGTAAAAGCACAAGACAGGATAGAAGAGGTTATACAGCATGTTAGAAAAAAAGCTATAGAGTTAAACATCAATCCAAACATGATTGAAGAGCTTTTTAAAATTATGATAGATGAGATGGTAGAGACCGAAATAGCAGAATTCAGAAACGGAGGAAATTTCTAAAAAGGTCTTAAACATCCTCCCTGAAATGTGCTCCGAGTGAGTTTTTGTTTTTGATGGCTGAGAGGACAACTTCTTTTGCAACCGTGACTTTGTTTTCAAACTCCAAAAAATCCACAAGTTCGGTGTTGTATGTTTTTGATTTTTCTTTTATGCCAAAACTTTCAAAATCAATGCTGTTTAAAAATTTCAAAACCTCATTTAGCTCTTTTTCGTTTCTTTTTATACCACATTTTTTATACATCATATCTGAGAGTTTATTTGATATCTCATAAAAGTTTTTATCACCTTTTAGGTTTAATCTATCTGTTATCTTATCTTGTTGATCTTTTATAAAAACACTCTCATCTATATCACTATTTGTATCTAAAGTTGAAGCAACTTCACCCGCAATTTTTCCAAAAACAACTATCTCTGCTAGTGAGTTTCCTCCCAGTCTGTTTGCTCCGTGAATTCCGCTTTGGCTGACCTCTCCTGTTGCCAGCAGGTTTTTTATGGATGTTTTTGTCTGTGTATATGTTTTTACTCCGCCCATAGTGTAGTGGGCTACCGGTTTTATAGGAAGTTTTTCTTTTGTAATATCCACATTTTCATAGATTTTTGCCAGTTTTACTTCCTGTGGAAGCTCTTTTTTTACAGTTTCGTCTTCAATGTGTCTCAAGTCAAGATATATATCTTCACCTTTTCTTATCTCATCAAACATTGCCTGTGAAATCTCATCTCTTGGCTTTAGTTCATCTACAAATCTTTCATTTTTGGAGTTTAGTATTTTGGCTCCAAGCCCTCTTGCACTCTCACTTATCAAAATAGAAGAGTTTTTAAGCCCTGTAGGATGAAACTGGACAAACTCCATATTTGAAAGCTCTGCATTGTTTTTAAGTGCAACCGCAAGTCCGTCTCCTGTTGCGGCTTTGGAGTTTGTAGAGTGTTTGCCGTAAATTTTACTATATCCACCGGTTGCTAAGATAGTTACATCCGCTTTTATCGCTTCAAGCTCTCCACTTCTTATATCCAAAAAAACAGCTCCAAAACATATACC
>WFOM01000218.1 GCA_015488075.1 Helicobacteraceae bacterium
GATTCAAGTATAATCAGATTTTTTGGTATATCTGATATAAAAGAGATTTGTTTTAAAAGGTAGTCTTTGTCTCCTACTGCCGCAGTTGTATATATGTTGTATGAAGGTAGGGCTTTTGCCAGAAATACTGCAGAAGTTCCTGTCCCGCTTGGGATGGCTATGCTTTTTACATCCGGGAGTTGTTTTTTTATCTCGCCTGCCAAAATTTCCATCCCCTCTTTTGCCAGAGTGTCAGCTCCTCCCTGATGAAGCAGATAGGTTTGTTTGTCAAGATTCAGTGTCAGATTTTGGATAAAATCTCTGTAAAGAGTGTTTTCTATCTCTATATGGTTCATACCGAATTTTAATGCAAGATAGAAATTTCCGAAGGTTTGTTCTTTTTGGGTTTTACTTAAAGGTTTTGTATAGTAGGTAAACTTCCATCCTTTGTCAAAACATAGTTTGGCGATGGAGAGCATGGCATTTGACTGGCTTCCGCCGTAAGATATAATGTGGTTTATATCTTTTGGAGGATTTGTTATAAAAGAGTATAGCTTTCTAAACTTGTTTCCCGATATATACGGATCGTAAAGATCATCCCTTTTTATATAAAAAACTCTGCCCTCCACAGATATGGTATCTACAGGAGTCGGAAGAGTTTTCAATGTTTTATTTGTATGTTATTTTTGCTTTAGATTTTAATTTTTGAAGTTTGTTTTGCATTATGTCTCTAAATTTTTCCATTTTGAGTCTTTGTGCTATATAAGCTTTGACATCTTTAAGAGGCCTTGTTGTAGCACTTTTTTTGTCTTCAAGATATATGATATGGTATCCAAACTGTGTTTTTACAGGAGTTTTTGTAATAGTTCCTACTTTCATGTTAAATGCTGCATTTTCAAACTCGGGCACCATCTGTCCTCTGCCAAAGTAACCAAGGTCTCCGCCTCTTGGTCCGCTTGGTCCTGTTGATTTTTCTTTTGCAAGTTGTATAAATTTCTCTTTTAGCTGTTTACCGTGTAGATTTTTAAGCTGATTTATGATGTTTTTTGCTTCTTTTTCAGATTTTACAAGTATATGTCTTGCTTTTACCTGCTCTTTTTGCATAAACTCTGCTTTGTTTTTGTTGTAGTAGTTTTTTATATCTTTGTCTGAAATTTTGATAGCTTCAAACTCTTTTTTCTGCCAAAGTCTTATGGCAAGGTCTCTTTTTATGGAGCTTAGGATTTTGTTTAGTTGATCTTTATACTCTTTTGAGTTTGTTATACCTTTTTTCTTTGCATCTTCATAGATAAGCTCTTTTGATATCATCTCATCAAGAAACTGTTTTTTAAGCTGTTCTCTTTTGCTTGCAGGTATTTGCATAAGTCTGCCCTGTGTTGCAGACATCAAAGCATCATTAACATCTTGATCTGTTATTTTTTTACCGTTTACCACAGCAAGTGTCGAGCCAAAACTCAGTGTAGAAGCTACAACAACTCCCGAGATTATTTTCGTAATGTTCTTCATAAGAATTTCCCTTGTTTTGAATTTGTCTGGGAAAATTCTATAAACTTAAAGATAACAGATATTAAACGGTAATTAGAGCATTTTTTCAAGTATGTAGTTTAATCTGTCTCTTTTTAGAGGTTTTGACATATAATCATCCAAACCTGCTTCTATAAGCTTTTCTCTGTCCCCGTCCATTGCCATCGCGGTAAGTGCTACTATAGGCGTTTTTGCATTGATAGGTGAGAGTTTTTTTATCTCGTTGGTTGCAACTATACCGTCTTTTTTAGGCATATCTATATCCATAAATATAATGTCGTATTTTTTCTCCATGGCTTTGTAAACACCTTCTTCACCGTCTGAAGCCATATCTACATTGAGTCCTTTATCTTCAAGTATGATTTTGATAAGTTTTTGGTTTATGATGTTGTCTTCAACAACAAGTGCTTTTATATCTGATGAGAGTTTTTCTCTTTTTTTGGCAACTTTTTTCATCTCTACTTTGTTTACTCTTAACAGATGTTCATAAAGTGTTGACGGTATTAGCGGCTCTTTTACTATGTCGTCTATATATGTCAGTATGTTTGCATGAGGTTTTTCGTCTCTTTTTGCAACAAGCACTTTTGTTTTGTTTTTATCCAGTTTTTTTATACCTTCAAGAAGTTTTTTGTTCTCAAGGTTTGATACTATATATATACTGTCTGCATTATATGATGTAAAGTCGTCTATTTTGGTTGATTTTAGAACTTCAAAGCCGAATGATTTTAGATACATATATATATAGTTTGCATCATCAAGTCTGTCTTTGTCCAAAAGAACAACTTTTGCCGTTTTTCTAAACGGCAGCATATATTGATTTCTATTGTTTGTTTTTATATTTAGTTTGAAACTGAATGTGCTTCCTTGTCCAACTTCCGATTTTATATCAAGTTTTGAGTCAAGCATATTTATAAAAGCATTTGCAAGCGTCAGCCCTATACCCATTTTTTGGTCTGCCTGTTGTCCTGAACTAAACGGTTTTAGTATAGATTCAATCTCTTCTTTTGATATACCGATACCGGTATCTTTGATTCTAAATACTATCTCAACTTTGTCATCTATCTTTTTAAGGACTCTGGCATCAAAGTATATCTTTCCGCCTTTGTCGGTAAATTTTAGAGCATTTTGCAAAAGTGCATTTATAATCTGTTTGATTTTTCTTGGGTCTATATAAACCTCTTTTGGAATTCTCGGATCTATAAACGAGTAAAAGTTTTTATTTGCTTCAACAGCCTGAGCACTGTAGTTTTTGATAATTTTTTCCAAAGAGTCGCTTAGGTTGAAGTAGGTGTTTCTTATTTTTAGTTTTTTGCTTTGAAGCTGTGAAAGATCAAGTAGATTTTCTATATTTGCCATAAGGCTTCTTGCCGAGCGGTTTAACATCTGCAGGTATTCAAGTTGTTTTGGAGTAAGTTCTGTTTGGTAAAAAAGCTCTACAAAACCAAGTATACCGTTCATAGGAGTTCTGAACTCATGAGAAATATTTGCCAGAAATTTTGATTTGAGATTTTCGTATTCTTCCTCTTTTTGGGCAGCTTTTACAACATCTGTAATATCTTTGAGTTTGACTATATACAGATCATCATAAATATTTGAATCTATAATCTTGACTGAAAATGTGAACATATCTTTTTTTTCTGTAAGGATGCGAACTTTGTAGTCTCCGTTTTTTTCGTTTTTAATGTATTCAAGCCAGTCTTTATCAAGATCAACAGGAATCTTTTCCTCTTCATAGTAAAACAGTTCTCTTATAGAGTTGTAGTTTTTTCTGAAGTCATTGATATTTTCAAATCCGAACATATTTAAAAAAGCATGGTTTGCACCTATCCAGTTTTCTGATTTATTAAAAAATAAAACCAAATCATCTTCATTATCTATATATTCAAGTGCCAACTCTTTTGTAAGGTACCTATTTAACTCGTTGCTTATTTCTCTTTGTCCTCTCAGATTAAACAGGTTTATGAGCTTCATGATATACCCCTGGAAAAAAACTTATACTTTGATTATAGCACAAAAACTTGGTAAAATTCCAAAAAATTATAAAAAAAACAAATAATGGTGAAAAAAATGGTAAAAAAAGCTACAAAAAAAGAGATAGAAGAGATAAAAAAGATTTTCATAAGTAAGTATAATGATGCAAAAACAGAGTTAAATTATAAAAATTTATACGAACTTTTGATAGCTGTTATGCTTTCAGCACAGTGCACAGACAAAAGGGTTAACATTATTACACCTGCATTGTTTAAAAAGTATCCTACACCCAAAGAGCTTGCAAATGCAGATATAGTTGAATTAAAAGAGCTTATAAAGAGTTGCAGTTTTTTTAACAACAAAGCAAAAAATCTTATATCTATGGCAAAATCTGTTGTTGAAAATTATAACGGCAAGATACCTCTGGATGAAAAAGAGTTGGTAAAGCTTGCAGGTGTCGGGCAAAAAACCGCAAATGTTGTCATGATAGAGTATGCAAATAAAAACCTTATGGCAGTAGATACCCATGTTTTCAGGGTTTCACATAGATTAGGTCTAAGCCAAGATAAAACAGCAAAAGAAACAGAAGCCACACTTGTTAAAAAGTTAAAAGACAATCTCCAAATACTTCATCAGGCTATGGTTTTGTTTGGCAGATACATATGCACTGCCAAAAATCCAAAGTGTGATGAGTGTTTTTTAACAGAATATTGCAAAACTAAAGAGAGTTTTAAAGCAAAGTAGGTAAAATACGGTTATGAGATATATAACTTTTTTAATTTTGGCTGTGTTTGTTTTTAGCGGATGTGTAAACGAACATGGTGTTAGTATGAAGTATTATAGTGACTGTAAAGAGTATTATGATCTTCAGGGATATTACCACAAAGAGTGTGGTGAAGACGACATAGTTACATACGACAAGATAAAAAAAGCTTTCAAAGAAGAAAAAAAAGAGAATGTCATAGAAGGGATTCCAACTTCAAACTGATCTCTTTTACTAACTTTTTATCCCCTTTTTTTGATGCTCCGTTTAAGATGATTTTGTATTTTTTTATAAGTTCGTTTTTTACAGATTTGTCCTCTTTGTATTTTTCAAGAGCTTTTATTCTATAGTTGTCTAAAAAGCGATTAAAGCCTAGTTGATTTTGGTTATGGGCATATTTTTTTATAAGTTTTTTATCAACAAAACCTATGGGATATTTTTGTGCTACTCTTATAAAAAAATCGTAATCTTCACAAATTTTTAAATCCTCGTCAAATAAACCTACTTCATCAAACAGCTCTTTTGCAACAAGTATGGATGAGGGTGCTATTATGTTGTATGAGATTATTTGGGTATGGTTTTTTATAAAAAATTTTTTGTATTTTTTTGGAGTATTTACAATCTGGTTGTTTTTTATCCAGATTTCATCCGTATAGCTAATCTTTAGGTTATGTTTATCATGATAGTTTTTTTGTTGTTCTAATTTTTCATCTAACCACTCGTCATCATCATCCAAAAAAGCTATCCAATTATTTTTTGCTTCTTTGATACCTTTGTTTCTAGCTGATGATATACCTCTGTTTTGTTGGTAGATATAGTTTATATCTTTAAACTCTTTTTTTATATCTTTTGTGTTGTCAACCGAGCCGTCATCTACAACTATAATCTCTTTTGGTTTGTATGTCTGATTTAAAACAGAGTTTATAGCCCTTTTTAAAAGAGTGTAACGGTTATATGTTGTGATAACAACTGAAATATCCATCAGTAAATTTTTAGTTCATTATATAAGCTATCTCTTTCAACAGGGATAAATCCGCTATCTTTTATAAGCCCTACAAACTCATCTAAATCTATCCCGTTTGCACTTGCAGCACCGGCAGCTGAGTTTATAGACTCCCTCTCGATCGTTCCATCTAAATCGTTTGCACCAAACTCCTGGGCAACAAGTGCAAGATTTACTGTTGAAGTAACCCAGTATGCTTTGAGATTTGGTATGTTGTCCAAAACTATTCTGCTTATGGCAAAAGTTCTTAGTATCTCATTTGCAGTTATAGCTTCTTTTATATTTAGGTAGTTGTTTTCCATCTGGTAAACAAGAGGTATAAAGCAGTTAAACCCGCCTGTTTCATCTTGCAAGTCTCGGACTCTTAACATATGATCAATCCTGTGAGATCTGTTTTCAACATGGCCAAAAAGCATGGTTACATTTGATTTTTTGCCTCTTTGGTGCCATTTTTTATGAATTTCGAGCCACTCTTTTGAGCTTACTTTCCCTTTGCATATATAATCTCTTACTTTCTCATCAAATATCTCAGCACCCCCTCCTGGCATCGAGTCAACTCCATTTTCTGCCATAAGATCAAGTATCTCGTCATAGCTTTTGTTATACTCGGTTGCCAAAAAGTGCACTTCAGCGGCAGTTAGAGCTTTTATATGTATATGCGGGAAGTTTTCTTTTATCTTTTTAAATATCTCAAGATACCATTTTAACCCGGTTTGAGGGTTGTGGGCTGAGACTATATGAACCTCTTTTATACCTCTGCTAGAGGCATCCTCAACTATACCTAAAATCTCATCATGACTCATAGTGTATGGGTTTGGATTTTTTCTACTTGCGCTATATGCACAAAACTTGCATACATCTTTACATATATTTGTAGGGTTTATATGGCGGTTTATATTGAAGTATGTTTTTTTACCATGAAGTTTTTGTCTAATCTCATCCGCCATTCTTCCAAGTTCAAAAAAATCTGCTTCATATAACTCTAATGCTTTTTTTAAATCTATTCTATCCATTTTAAAAC
>WFOM01000219.1 GCA_015488075.1 Helicobacteraceae bacterium
GTGATATAAAAAAAGATTTTATAGTCGGTGCAGCCGTAAAAGACAAAAAGGTTTTTAGAAATTCTGCACTATATTTCAGTAACGGCAAGATTTTATCCCGTCATGACAAAGTTCATCTTCCAAACTACGGTATGTTTGAAGAAGCGAGATACTTTAGTGCCAGAGACAAGTTTGAGTCTTTTTACAAAGATAATTTAAAAATATCGATGCTTGTATGTGAAGATCTCTGGAATGCAGGTATGATATACAACTTGCACAAAGAGGATCCTGATCTGGTTGTGGTAATCTCCGCTTCACCTGCAAGAGGTTTTGGTGATAGTGGTTTGGAGATAGAGGATAAATGGCAAAGTCTTTTAAAATCAACAGCACTTATGATAAAAGCCAAAGTTGTTTTTGTAAACAGAGTTGGATTTGAAGACGGACTTGGATTTTGGGGCGGCAGTTGTATAATTGATGAAAATGCAAAAATATTATACAAACTACCCAAATATGATGAAACAGTTAATAGTTTTGATATAGAGGTTTGAAATGAAGATAGCTATAATGGGGGCTATGCCTGAAGAGGTGGAGCCGATTTTAAAAAAGCTTGACAGCTATAAAACAACAGAGTTTGCAAAAAACAGATACTATGAAGGAAAATACAAAGGTGTAGATGTAGTTGTGGCTTATTCTAAAATAGGTAAAGTGTTTTCTGCTCTTACTGCTACAACTCTTATAGAGCATTTTGGATGTGAAATGCTTCTTTTTAGCGGTGTTGCAGGTGCGATTAATGAAAAACTAAGCATTGGTGATTTGATAGTTGCTACAAAACTCTCTCAGCATGATTTGGATATAACAATATTTGGTCATCCTTACGGCTTTGTTCCAGAAGGCAGTGTATATGTTGAAGCTGATAAAAATCTAATAGAGCTTAGCAAAAAAGTAGCTAAAGATTTAGGTGTAGAGGTTTTAGAAGGGATTATCGCAACAGGCGATCAATTTATTGCAGATGAAGAAAAAAAAGAGTTTATTAAAAACACATTTAAAGCTGATGCAATTGAGATGGAAGGAGCAAGTGTAGCAGTAGTTTGTGATGCACTAAAAGTTCCATTTTTTATACTTCGCTCAATTAGTGATGCAGCAGATATGGATGCAGGGTTTAATTTTGAAGAGTTTGTAGAAAGCAGTGCAAAGATAAGTGCAGATTTTTTAATGAAGATGGTAGATGAGCTTGCAGGCAAAAATCTCTAAAAAGATTATGAGCAAGGTTGGCAAAACAAATGCCACATATAACCTTATAAAAGAGGGTGATAGGATTTTAGTGGGTCTTTCTGGTGGAAAAGATTCACTAACACTTGTTCATGTTTTAAAAGAGCAACAAAGAAGAGCCCCTTTTAAATTTGAGTTTATCGCCGTAACAGTTACTTACGGGATGGGTGAGAACTATTCACACCTTCAAAAACACTGCCTTGATTATGGTATAGAGCATTATTTGTATGAAACAAATGTTTATGAACTTGCAAATGAAAAGATAAGAAAAAATTCATCATACTGCTCATTTTTTTCAAGGATGAGAAGAGGCAGTCTTTACTCTGCCGCAAATAAATACAACTGCAACAAAGTAGCACTTGGACATCACCTTGATGATGCGGCTGAGAGTTTTTTTATGAATTTTACCTATAACGGACAGTTAAGAACACTCGCTCCCAAATACAAAGCAGGTAACGGTCTTGTAGTAATTCGCCCTTTGATTGAACTAAGAGAGAGACAGCTTAGAGCATTTGTTGAAGATAACGGTTTTGTGGCAATAGGAGATGAGATGTGTCCTGCTATGAGATTTGACATAAAAGCACCGTATGCAAGAGAAGAAGCCAAAAAACTTCTTGGTGAACTTGAAGAGAAACATCCAAAACTATTTGTAAGTTTAAATGCCGCATTTAAAAACCTGAGTTGTGACAGTTTTTTTGACAAGAGGTTTTTGGATGAATAGCATAAACTTTGGCAGTGAATCTGTCATACCTTCAAAAGTTGTCTGTGTAGGCAGAAACTATGTTGAACATATAAAAGAGCTTGGAAATGAAATGCCGTCTTCTATGGTGATTTTTAACAAGCCAAACTCAGCCGTTACAGATACTTTATACTATTTCAGTGAGAATGTTGATTATGAGTTTGAGATAGCTTTTTTGATAAAAGAGAACAGTTTTACAGGTTTGGGAATAGGGATAGATTTAACTAACAGAACTCTTCAATTACTTTTAAAACAAAAAGGACTTCCGTGGGAGAGGGCAAAGGCTTTTGACAAGTCGTGTGTTTTAAGTGAGTTTGTTGAGTTTAAATACAATGGTGAAAACTTGAGACTGGAAGTTTTTAAAAACTCCACATTGATTCAGACAGCCACAGATGATCTTATGATATACAAGCCTCAGGATATTTTAAATGAAGTATTAACTTTTATGAGCTTTGAAGATTTCGATGTTATTTTAAGCGGAACACCAAAAGGGGTCGGAAAATATCAAACGGGCGATAAATTTTTGGCAAAACTTTATATAAATGATAAACCTGTTTTAGAAAAAGAGTGGATTGTCAAATGAAAATAGATCCAAAAATGGATGAAAGCTGGAAAGAGGTCTTAAAAGAAGAGTTTGGCAAACCTTATATGATAGAGCTTAAAAAGTTTTTGATAGAAGAAAAAAAGAGATATACGGTATATCCAAAGGGAAAAGATATCTTCAATGCATACAACTACACTCCTTTTGACAAAGTAAAAGTCGTGATTTTGGGACAAGACCCGTATCACGGTCCAAATCAGGCTCATGGTCTTGCATTTTCGGTTCTTGAGCCTACGCCGCCTCCACCGTCACTGCAAAATATATTTAAAGAGTTGGTAAGCGATGTAGGATGTCCCTCTCCAAAAACCACAGAGCTTGTAAAGTGGGCAAAAGAGGGGGTAATGCTTTTAAATACCGTTTTAAGTGTTCGGGCATCGCAGGCACATTCACACAAAGACAAAGGCTGGGAAAACTTGACAGATGCAACCATAAAAGCTATAAGCGATAAAAAAGAGAATGTTGTTTTTATCTTGTGGGGAAGACCTGCACAGCAAAAAGAAAGACTTATAGATACAGCCAAGCACTGCATCATAAAATCACCTCACCCGTCACCGCTATCAGCTCACAGAGGTTTTTTTGGCTCCAAGCCTTTTAGCAGAACAAACGACTATCTGGTTTCAAAAGGGATAAAGCCTATAGACTGGTGTCTGTAGATTTTACATCACATTCATATGCACTTATCATGATGGCATAAAAAGGTGTGTTTTCTTTACCTATAAATGTATAAGTGCCTGTGCTTAATGAAAAGTTTGTTTGATTTACATCGTATTTGCCACATTTGATGGTTTTGCCCTGTTTGTAAAGCACAACGATGTTAAGCATCTTTTCCTGCTCTTGCTGTTTGTAATAGTTGTAGATATATGCAAATGCTATAAAAACAACCAAAACCAAAGATATAACAGTTTTTTGCTGTTTTGTAAGTTCCGTAAAATAGTGCATAAGTGCAAACAAAATTCCTACAACTATCAGTGCTACTATGTAACCCACTATTTTAAACCTCTTATCTGGTATGTTATGTCACCGGCTCCAAATCCTACTACAAGTTTGTTTTGGAGTGTTGCCAGTTCTTTTTCATCTTTTATAACTTTTAATACATTATTTGCCCGTTTTATTCTATCTGCAAAGATAGGATTGTATCGTTTAAAGAGTGTTTTGAAATCTATATCTTTTTTGGCTTCACCTGCAGACCACACAGGAAGTATGATAAGCTCTTTTACACCGTTAAAACATTTTATGAACTCATCCAGATTGTCTATGGTTCTTGAGTATTTGTGTGGCTGCCATATGGCAGTGATACCGTCAAAACCTTTTAGTTTGGCATACTCTTTTAATGCATCAAATGTTGCTTTTATCTCTGTTGGATGATGTCCATAGTCATCTATAACTATGGTTGAATTGTCTTTTATGACTATGTCAAATCTTTTTTTGATCCCTTTGAATGTAAGGAGTTTTTTTCTTATTTCATCCATACTCATAGATTTTGATGCGGCAAGTATGGCCAAAGATGCATCAAGGGCTATATGTTTTCCAAATCCCCAGACTTCAAACACCCCGTAGTTTTTCAGCCTAAATCTTGTATGTGGTTCATCATCGATTAAAATATACTCAACATCACTTATATCTTCTGAAGGATAAAGCCATGTTGCATCGATTTTGTCTGTAAGAGTTTTAAGATAAGGGTCTTCTGCATTTAAGACTCTTATTTTTGCTTTTTTTATAAACTGAAAATAGGAATCGTAAAATCTCTCATAATTGTAGTCATAATACTCCATATGTTCAGGTTCAGCATTTACAACTATGGCACAGTATGGGTTTGTGTTTAAAAAACTGCCGTCACTCTCATCTGCTTCAAATATCATAATGTCGTTACTGTTGTCATATCGGACATTGTCGCCAAAAGCTTTTGATTCTGCTCCTATGATGGCACTTCCGTCCATAATCGAAGCCAAAATTGCAGTTGTAGTGCTTTTTCCATGAGCTCCGGCAACAGAGTAGACCTTTTTGTCTTTTAGTATCTCAAGCAGTGCTTCTCGTCTGGCTTTTACCTCAATACCTCTTTTTTTTGCTTCAACTATCTCTGGATTATCCGGTCTGATTATAGCTGAGTGTATCACTAAATCCTGATCTTTAATGGCACTTTTATTGTGCGGGACTGTTACATCGATGTCCAGTTTTGATATGGAGTCGGTTATAACGGTTTTGCTTATGTCTGAACCGCTGACTTTGTGCCCTTTAAAGTGCATATAT
>WFOM01000220.1 GCA_015488075.1 Helicobacteraceae bacterium
ACTACTTTTGTTCAATGCAAACAAACTTTACTTCATATCTTACGATGAAGAGGTTGCAAAAGTAAGCGGTATCAATGTAAAGTTTTTAAATTTTCTGCTTGTAAGTATAGTAGCTGTTATAATATCTTTGTCCATCAGCATAGTTGGCTCATTGCTTATAGGTGCACTTATGGTTATACCTGTAAATACGGCACTGCTGTTTAAAAAAGGCTTTACAAAAACCATGATCTTGTCTGTTGTTTTTTCCGTATTTAGTGTTATAGCCGGTATTGTCATATCATACTATTTTTCTCTACCCTCCGGTGCCAGCATAGTAATGGTGGTTATTTTGCTTTTTTTATTTTCACTTCTAATAAACAGAAAATGAGTATAGATTTAGAATTTTCAAGATTTGCCACAAGCTACAACAGATACAGCATAATCCAGTCACATGTGGCAAACAGGCTTATATCTCTTTTAAAATACAAACCGAAAAAAATCCTTGATCTTGGATGCGGAGAGGGTGCAATCGCAACCAGAACAGACTGGGAGATAGATTTTTTTTTAGGTGTTGATTTTGCAAAAAAGATGCTGGAGTTGCATCCCCAGACACAAAAGATAAAATGTATATACTACGATTTTGAAAACGATGCTTTGTATGATGAGCTTTGTTTGTATGATTTTGATTATATACTCTCATCTTCTGCATTGCAGTGGGCAAAAGACCTAAACAGACTTTTTTACAATATATCAAGACTAAACTTCAAAGATTTTGCATTTGGCATATTTACTTCCAACACATTCAAAACTATACACAAAACGGCAAATATATCATCACCCATATACACACTCGATACCGTTTTGGATACTGCAAAAAAATATTTTGATTTTAATTATGAGGTAAAAAACTACACTCTTGAATTTGAAGACAGTATAGAGATGTTTAGATACATTAAAAAAAGCGGTGTAAGCGGAAACCTTAACAAACTTTCCTACAAAGAAACAAAAAGGCTCATAAACGAATATCCTCTTAACTACCTTGAGTTTGAGGTTGTTTTTCTATACTCCTAAAGCAAATTTTAAGGTGTTTTTAAGTATAATTCGCTTCCGCTTTAGTGCTTTAACTCTTTTGAGAGTATTTTTAACTGGGGTTTTCTTACCTTTTGAAGTTAAAAGTATTGGCAAAACATTCAGCCTGAAAGCTCTAAAGCCCAAGTAAATTTGTAGGGAGCTTACATGAAAGTTCGTGCTTCAGTTAAGAAGATGTGTGATGACTGCAAAGTTATCAAGAGAAAAGGTGTTGTCAGAGTAATCTGCAAAAATCCAAAACATAAACAAAGACAAGGATAAACATGGCTCGTATCGCTGGTGTTGATTTACCTAACAAAAAAAGAATTGAGTATGGTTTGACATACATTTACGGTATAGGTTTGCATACTTCAAGAAAGATACTTGATGCTACAGGTATCTCTTATGACAAAAGAGTATATGAACTTACAGAGGATGACATAGCGGCTATCACAAAAGAGATCAGAGACAACTACATGGTTGAGGGTGATCTTAGAAAAAAAGTTGCTATGGATATAAAAGCTTTGATGGATTTAGGAAACTACAGAGGTCTTAGACACAGAAGAGGTTTGCCTGTTAGAGGTCAAAAAACTAAGACAAACGCAAGAACTCGCAAGGGTAAAAGAAAAACAGTTGGTTCGGCATAAGAGAGGTGTAGATAATGGCTAAAAGAAAAGGAACTAGAAAAAAAATAGTTAAGAAAAACATATCAAGAGGTATCATCCATATAGCTGCCTCTTTCAACAACACATTGGTAACCATTACCGATGAGATGGGAAATATGATAGCATGGAGCAGTGCCGGAAGTCTTGGTTTCAAAGGAAGTAAAAAATCTACTCCTTTTGCGGCTCAGGCAGCAGTTGAAGCAGCAGTTGAAAAAGCAAAAATTCACGGTATAAAAGAACTTGGTATAAAAGTTCAGGGACCAGGTAGCGGTAGAGAAACCGCAGTTAAGAGTGTAGGTGCGATTGAGGGTATAAAAGTGTTGTATTTTAAAGATGTTACTCCACTTCCTCACAACGGTTGTAGAGCACCTAAAAGAAGAAGAGTGTAAGGAGGTTAAGGCATGGCAAGATATACAGGTCCGGTAGAAAAAATAGAAAGAAGATTTGGTGTAAGCCTTAACCTAAAAGGTGAGAGAAGACTTGCAGGTAAAAGTGCATTGGAAAAAAGACCATACGGTCCGGGACAACACGGTCAAAGAAGAAAAAAGATTTCAGAATACGGTTTGCAACTTGCTGAAAAGCAAAAAGCAAAATTTATGTATGGTATAAGTGAAAAACAGTTTAGAAATCTTTTTAAAGAAGCTAAAAGAAGACAGGGAAATGCAGGTAACAACCTTGTAACACTTTTGGAGCAAAGACTTGACAATGTTGTTTACAGAATGGGATTTGCAACTACAAGAAGATTTGCAAGACAGCTTGTTTCACACGGTCATATACTTGTTGACGGAAAAAGAGTAAACATACCGTCTTACAGAGTAATGCCTGGTCAAAAAATAGAGATAAAAGAGAAATCCAAAAACAACCCGCAAATACAAAGAGCACTGGAACTTTCAAACCAAACCGGAATAGCTCCATGGGTAGATGTGGACAAAGATAAAGTTTTTGGAATATTTACAAGACTTCCTGAGAGAGAAGAGGTTGTTATACCTGTTGAAGAAAGACTTATAGTTGAGCTATACTCTAAATAATAAAATAAAAGGCTAGGTAATGAAAAAAATAAAAACAACTCCTCTAGCTCCGACAGAGTTTGAAGTAGAAACGATAAGTGACAACGAAGCCAACATCATAGCATATCCGTTTGAAAGCGGTTATGCCATATCTCTGGCTCATCCGCTTAGAAGGTTTCTGCTAAGTAGCTCAGTAGGTTTTGCTCCGATAGCTATAAAGATAGAAGGTGCAAAACACGAATTTGATTCAGTAAGAGGTATGCTTGAAGATATATCCGACTTTATACTGAATCTTAAAGATATAAGATTTAAACTTTTAAACGATTTAGAAGAAGCAGAAGTTACTTACTCTTTTGCAGGTCCTTGTGAAGTAAAAGGAAGCAACCTTAATAATGACGAAGTTGAAGTTGTAACACCAGATGCACATCTTGCAACTCTAAACGAGGAAGCTACGCTTAACTTTACATTAAAAATCTCAAAAGGCATAGGATTTGTTCCTAGTGAAGAGATTATAGATGAGATAAGTGATGAATATATAGCTTTGGATGCTTACTTCACACCTGTAAAAAGTGTAACTTACAACATAGAAAAAATGCTTCTTGAAGACAACCCTAACTTTGAAAAAGTGGTTATGAATATAAAAACAGACGGTCAGATAACTCCTATAGATGCTTTTAGAAACTCTTTGGAAGTTATGTATGCCCAGCTTGGTGTGTTTAACTCTGAAATAAGCATAAAAACACCTACAACCATAGAAAAAGTTGACGAATCGCCTGAGCTTAAAAAACTGACAGAGTCTATAGACACTTTGGGTCTTAGTGCAAGAAGTTACAACTGTCTTGACAGAGCAGGTATAAAATATATAGGTGAAATTGTGCTTATGAGTACAACCGATCTTAAAAATGTAAAAAACCTAGGTAAAAAATCGTATGACGAGATAGTTGAAAAACTTCAGGATTACGGTTATGATGTAGGAGCCAAACTAAATGATGACTTGGTTTTGGCACTAAAGAAAAAAATAGAAGCAAAATAAGAGGGTAGAGATATGAGACATCGCCACGGATACAGAAAACTCGGAAGAACAAGTGCACACAGAAAAGCACTTTTAATGAATCTTAGCATAGCTCTTATAGAGCATGGCAAAATAGAAACAACAGTAGAAAAAGCAAAAGAACTAAGAGGTTTTATCGAAAAACTAATAACTAGAGCAAAAAAAGGAGACTTTAATGCTCATAGAGCTGTTTTTGCTGTTCTAAGAGATAAAGAAGCAACAAAAAAACTTGTTAATGAAGTAGCACCTAAGTATGCTGAAAGAAACGGTGGATACACAAGAATAATAAAAACAAGACAAAGAAGAGGTGATGCTGCTTCTATGGCTTACATAGAGCTGGTATAATCTTATCTTTTGGGCTTTTTGCCCTTAATTCTTCAAATATATTTCTTCTAAAACTTCTTTTTGACATTAAGGAACAATATGGCTGAATTCGGCTTTGGAACATACAGGATAGCAGATACAAACCAATCACATATAGATGCCCTTGTGTATGCCATAAAAAATGGTATAAATCTTATAGACACATCCACAAACTATTTTGACGGAGCGAGTGAAAAAGCCATAGCCAAAGCACTGAAAAGTTTTGATGAAAGTATAAAAAACGATATAAAAATAGTCAGCAAATACGGCTACATTCAAGGCTCACTTTTAAACGAGTATAATGATTTGAACTCAAAACTAAGAGACCTGGAGTGTGATGTAGTTGAATATACTACGGAGTGTTACCACTCAATCTCCAAAGAGTTTATGCATGAGATGCTATCTAGAAGTTTGCAAAGGCTGGAGTGTGAGAGTATAGATTGTTACCTTATACACAATCCTGAGTATTTTATACTCGATATGATAAAAAAAGGCGAAAAAAACAAAGATATAATTTTAGAAGAGATGTATGAAAGAATTTATAATGCTTTTATAGGTCTTGAACAGGAAGTAAAAGAGGGAAGGATAAAAAGCTACGGCATAAGTTCCAACTCTTTTGCCAAAAACGAAAACGATATGGAATTTTTGCCTTATGAGCCTCTTTTGGATTTGGCAAAAAAAGCCGCACAAAAAGCAGGAAACAAAAAACACTCTTTTAACACTGTTGAACTGCCGATAAACATACTTGAAAAAGAAGGTTTAAAATGTTCATTTTGGGCAAAAGAGAATGGTTTGAGAGTTTTGGCAAACAGACCTCTTAATGCTTTTTTTAACTCTAAGATGTATCGACTTGCCGATTATGACGAAAGCAGAGACTACTATATGTATCTAAATGAGCTTTTGGATTACACAGACAATGAACTTTTAAGAGATATATACAACCTTGTAAACGATTTAGACGGTAAAAAACACCGGTTTGGATTTATAGGCAATTATGATATGTTTATACATTCACAGGTTTTGCCTTACCTTCAAAAAGCACTTTTGGATATAGAAGGTGACGTCAGAGACAAACTTATAGAATATATAAACCTGTTTTTGGTTGAATACAGAGCAATGGTAGAGTATGAGTCATCCAGAAAAACAAGAGATGAGCTTAAAACATTTTTCAAAAAGTGTAGTGAAAGCATGCAAAGATGTGCTTTGAAATATCTTCTTAAACAAGAGAGTATAGATTATGTCTTGGTTGGTGCCAGAAGAGTAAAATATGTTGATGAATTACTATCTATACAGGATGAAATAAAACAGCATATATAAAACAAAACCGTTTGTATTTTTTGTTAAATTAAAATTTAGTAAAAAAATTATAAAATTCATAAAAATAACAATAGGACAAAAGATGATACCTTTTAGCGACGAAGATTTAATGGAACCTGTAAAAAGGACGATAGATAAAATAAGACCGTCATTGGCACTTGACGGTGGTGATATAGAGTTCATTACAGTAAAAAACGGCAAAGTATATGTTCAGCTAAAAGGGGCATGCATAGGATGTGCAAGCAGTGGTAACACCTTGAAATACGGTGTTGAAAGACAGCTGAAAATAGACATACATCCTGAGCTTGAAGTTGTCAATGTCCCGTTTGGCATGGAAAATGATATAGATAAACTTTAGTGGAGGTTAAATTGGCAAGAATCAGCAATGAAAAAATTTTAAACCAAGCTAGAGATTATTTCAGTAAAGCAGAATATAAAAAAGCACTGGACAAATTTGCAAAAGTTTTGCAAAACGATCCTGACTCAAAAGAAGCATACAACGGTGTAATTTTGTCTGAAATGGCACTCAGCGGAGAAAGCGGTGCCGAGGCTTTGTTTGACTACTATGAGATACTTAAAAGTGAAAACGACAAAGAAGCAGATGAAATTATGAGCGATATATTAAAAAATATGGACGGCACACTTGAACAGATAACCAAACTTTTTTTGGAACCGCTAAAAGAGAAGCTTGAAGAGGAAGAAGGTATCTTGTATGACGATTTTAAAAAGCTTGTTGAAGAAAGCGGAGATTTTAAAACAACTTTTGAAAACATAATGTTTTCAACAAAGGTAATAATCACAAAAAAAGAGGATTTTTTGGAGTTTTTGGACAATCTCATAAACTTCGGATATGATGAAATGGCACTCTCATATCTTGAAAATGCACTGACATTTCATCCTCAGGATGAATCTTTTAGAAACCTGTTTAAAAAACTGGCCAAAAAAGAGGGCATAGTTTTTGAAGATTAAGGTTTATGACAGAAGTTATGAGTATATAACACAAAACTCAAAAGAATGCGATGAAAAAACCGCATTTGTTCTAACAAAACAAAATCAAAAATATCTTGATGAGGCAAAACAAAAAGCTCATTCTGTTATATCTATCGAAGATGTAAAAGAGCTTTTTGGAATAGATCAGATAAAAATCATAGGTATAACCGGAACAAACGGTAAAACAACCACTGCAAGTGCCATATACTCTTTTTTGCTGGACCTTGGATACAAAACCGCTCTTCAAGGAACAAGAGGATTTTTTATAAACGATATGCCTGTTGAGGGCAAATCTCTTACAACACCTTCTGTTTTGGATACATACAGACATATATACCAAGCTGTAGAGAGTGGATGTGAGTTTTTTGTAATGGAAGTAAGCTCTCATGCCATAGTTCAAGACAGGATTGAAGGGCTTGATTTTGAGTTGAAAATACTGACAAATATAACACAAGACCATTTGGATTACCACAAAACTTTGGATGAGTATGTCCAAGTAAAAAACAGTTTTTTTCAGGATGAGAGTAAAAAACTTATAAACAAAGATGAAACAAAAGCCAAGTTTAATATAAAAAACACTTTCACATACGGTATAGAAAATCCTGCAACATACAAACTGATGGCATACACTCTAAATGAAGGGCTAAGCGGTATCATCCAAAAATTTGACAAGGTTGTTCCTTTTAGTGCTTCACTTTACGGTTTTTTCAATCTTTACAACATACTGGCTGCTATCGCCGCTGTTGATCTTGTAACAGATAAAAATCTGGAAGATATAGTGGAGGTTGTTGACAATTTTGCCGGTGTAAGCGGCAGAATGGAAGTAGTAAGTAAGGACCCTTTTGTTATAGTTGATTTTGCACATACACCTGATGGGATGGAGAAAGTTTTAAATGCCCTCAAAGAAAAAGATATAGTAGTAGTTTTTGGTGCAGGCGGTGACAGAGACAAACTAAAGCGGCCACTTATGGGAAAAGTTGCAGAACATCTTGCCAAAAAGATCATCATAACTTCAGACAACCCAAGAAATGAAGACCCGCAAGCCATAGTGGATGATATACTAAAAGGTATAGACGACAAAGAAAATGTCACAGTTGAATTAAACAGAAAAGAAGCTATAAAAAAAGCTTTGGAAATTAAAGAAGAAAATGAGATTGTAGCTATTTTGGGAAAAGGGGATGAAGAGTATCAGATAATATATGACAAAAAATTCCCTTTTGACGACAGAGAAGTTGTCAAGGAGCTTCTTAAGGGATATTAAAAGTTTCTGTTTTGGTTACGTTTCCGTCAAAAGCACTTACTGTAACGGTAGACTGTCCACTGCTAAAAGTAACTGTTGCTACTCCATCTGTTACACTATCTAAAGTTGCATTACCGCTGACACTCCAAGATATGTTTAACGAATTGCCTGCTCCTATGGTTTTTACAGAACTGTCATCATAGGTTGCAGTTGCGGTTATAGTCTGAGTCCCGGTTGTAGTTACATTTGATCCGTTTTTATCCATACTCAAAGATGTTACTGCATGTATGGTTAGGGTAACAGGTGAGTTTTTTATCTTTGATGATGGTAGTTTCCCGTAACTTATAGAAATATCTACACTTCCACCGTTTGCTTTTGGATTTATCTCACCTTGGTAAACAGCCATTTTGGAGTAGTCTGAAGATGTCCATTTCACATTTTGGGTAGAATCACTTGAAGTCCCGTCAGTATAAACCGTAGTGGATGTAAGCTGTTTTTTGTTTTCTGTTGCATATATCGATGTAGGTGAAGTGGTGTCTATGGTTATATAATCTATATCTTTTATAG
>WFOM01000221.1 GCA_015488075.1 Helicobacteraceae bacterium
AAGGTATATAAAGCTACTTAAACAAACTGCGGTTATAAAACCTAAAAAAAACTCTTTTTTACTTAAAATTTTTTTCATAAACGAAATATTATCGTAATTTAAGTATAATCGCAAAAATAAAATCTAGGTTTAGGAGATAATTGTATGGAGTTTTTGGCACAGATTTTTCCGTTTGTCTTTTTGATAGCTATAATGTATTTTGTTATCATAAGACCGCAACAGCAAGAGGCTAAGAAGAAAAAAGAGATGATAGAATCTCTTAAAAAAGGTGACAAGATAGTTACTAACGGCGGATTTATAGCAGAAGTGTATAAAGTTGAAGAGAAGTTTTTAAAAGTTAAACTCAATGATGATACTGTTGTAAGACTTGAAAAAGATTTTGTTTTAAGAAAGTTTGGGGATGAAGTTTAATTACAGGATAATAATTTTTGCACTCGCCATAGTTTTTTCGGTAGCTTTTTCGATACCTTCTTTGCTAAATACAAGCGGTAAAAAAATCACTTTGGGGCTTGACTTACAGGGTGGACTGCATATGCTTCTTGGTGTAAAAACCGATGAAGCGGTCAAGTCAAAAGTCAAATCCATAACTGCAAGCATAAAACATTTCAGTGAGAAAAACGATATACTCATTGACAACTTGAAGTTTGATTCAAATTCACTTTCTTTTGAGATTTTGGACAAGGATGACAAAGCCAAAATAGACGGTTTTTTAAAAGATATAGATGGATTGAATGTTGAGTTTTCCAACAATATATACAAAATAAGTCTAACAAAAAAAGAGATAGAAAAAACAAAACAACAGGCAATCTCACAGGCGGTTGAAACTATACGAAACAGACTTGATCAGTTTGGTCTTAGTGAACCGCTTGTGGCAAAACAGGGTGATGGGTCCATTTTGGTTGAACTTGCAGGTATAAAATCGGCAAGTGAGGAAAAAAGAGCAAGAGAGCTTATATCTCGTGCGGCAAAACTGGAGCTTATGGCAGTTGATGAAGACAGGGCGGCTAGAGTTTACAGTATGACTCAAGAAGAAGCTGCAAGTTACGGAGATGTCATACTTACAGATGTAAAAGACAAAAATAAAAAATATCTCCTAAAAGAGATTCCTATTATCGAAGGTGATATGCTCACTGATGCAAAGGTGGGATTTGATAGAAACAACAGACCGGTTATAAACTTTACCCTTAACAGTGAAGGTGCGGAGATTTTTGCGGATTTTACCGAAAAAAATGTAGGTAAAAGACTTGCCATAGTGTTAGACGGCAAGGTTTACAGCGATCCGAAAATAAATGAACGAATAGGCGGAGGAAGCGGTCAGATAAGCGGAAACTATACTGTTGTTGAAGCAAAAGACTTGGCAATCGCACTTAGAAGCGGTTCTTTGATGGCTCCTATAGTCTTGCTTGAAAAAAGAAGTGTAGGACCTAGTCTCGGGGCCGACAGTATAAAAGCAAGCATGATAGCACTTGTAAGCGGCTTTTTGCTTGTTATGGTCTTTATGATGGTTTATTACAGGATGGGCGGTGTTATAGCAAATGTGGCTCTTGTTGTAAATCTATTTTTGATTTTGGCCATAATGGCTCTTTTTGGAGCTACACTTACGCTTCCTGGTATGGCAGGTATAGTTTTGACCGTGGGTATGGCGGTTGATGCAAATGTTATAATACTGGAGAGGATAAGAGAGCTTTTAAGAGAAGGTGTTAGTGTAAAAAAAGCCGTGGAAGACGGATACTCAAATGCTATGAGTGCCATTTTGGATGCAAATATAACTACACTTTTAGCAGCGGTCATACTGTATGTTTACGGCACGGGAGCCATAAAAGGTTTTGCGATAACGATGAGTATAGGTATCCTTGCTTCAATGCTAACGGCAATCCTTGGAACACATGGCATATATGAAGCTATCATAGAAAAAATACAAAAATCAAAAAATACACTTCTGTGGTTTGGCATAAAGGTTTAAAAGATGGAGTTTTTTAAATATACAAAACCTTACAGGTTTATGGAAAAATCAAAACTTGCCGTATTGATATCTGTAACTTTGATGGCTGTTTCTTATTTTCTTCTGATAACCAAGGGGCTTAACTACGGTATAGATTTTGCCGGCGGGACTATAGTTCAGGTCAAATATGACAAAAAAGCACCTCTTAAAGATATAAGAGAGATTTTCAAAAAACAGAAAAAATATGAAGTAGCAGCCATAACAGAGTTTGGCTCACCAAATGAGATAGTTATAAGACTTAAAAACTCAAGTAAAGGTGTAGGAAGCGATATAGGTGATGAAGTAGCAAAGATTTTAAAAGATACTGGAAAGTTTGAGATAAGAAGAGTTGATATGGTTGGTCCCAAAGTCGGAAGTGAACTAAGAGAAAAAGGGTTTACCGCAATGGTTTTGGCGATTGCCGTTATACTTGTGTATGTTGCTTTCAGATTTGAGTGGAGATTTGCGGTTGCTTCCATATTTGCTCTTATACATGATGTATCCATAGCACTTGGATTTATATCTCTTTTTCAAATAGATGTAAATCTGGATGTCCTTGCGGCACTTCTTACTTTGCTTGGTTATTCTCTAAATGACACCATTATAGTCTTTGACAGGATAAGAGAGGGTATAACAACCTCAAAAGAAACAAATCTCTCAAATGTCATAAACGAATCTGTTACCAAAACACTCTCAAGAACAACTTTGACATCTTTGACTACATTTTTTGTTATACTGACATTGTTTTTATGGGGCGGAGAGATTATACATCCGTTTAGTTTTACCATGCTTGTAGGTGTTATAGTGGGAACATATTCATCCATATTTATAGCTTCACCTATATTGATGTGGTTTGGATTTAGTATAAAAGACTACAGAGCAAAACTGGCAGAAAAAGCAAAAAGAGAAGCTGAAAAAGAAAAACTCAGAAACCAGTTTGAAGGCGGTATAGTATAATTTATCAAATAATCTCTGAAAAAAGGTTGCAAAATGGATTGGGGTAAAGTTGTATATGTGTTTTTTTCTTTGATGTCACTTACATCAATAGCAGGTTTTTTGTATGAGAACAATGCTGTTTCACTTTTTGTTGCGGCAAGTTTAAATCTGATTTCAACCATACTCAAACTTGGAGTAAGAAATCTTCTCTCAGCAGAGCTTCTTGCCTCAAGCCTGGTGGCTGATTTGCATCTTATACCGGCTTTTATATTTTTGGTGGTTATAGGTGATGACAAATGGGCTATAGCTCTTAGCATAGGAGCACTTATAGCAAACATATTTTCCATGGGACTTGTTTATATAGAAAGTTCAAAAACTCACGAAAGCGAAATATAAGGAGATATTATTGGAATACAATGTAAAAGATATTGAAACAAAATGGCAAAAATACTGGGAAGAACACAACAGTTTTGAACCTTCAAACGATTTTACAAAAGAGAAAAAATATATACTCAGTATGTTTCCGTTTCCAAGCGGAAGACTTCATATGGGTCATGTCAGAAACTATACCATAAGCGATGCTTTTGCAAGATACTACAGACAGCTTGGATACAATGTCTTGCATCCTATAGGATTTGACAGTTTTGGACTGCCTGCTGAAAATGCCGCTATAAAAAACAATGCAGACCCAAAAGAGTGGACATATTCAAATATAGACTATATGAAACAAGAGTTTAAAACACTGGGACTTTCATTTTCAAAAGAAAGAGAGCTTGCAACCAGTGACGAGATTTATACAAAGTTTGAACAGGCTTTTATCATAGATATGTATGAAAAAGGTCTTCTTTACAAGAAAAAAGGGCTGCTTAACTGGTGCCCGAATGACAAAACCGTTTTGGCAAACGAACAGGTAGTTGACGGCAAATGTTGGAGATGCGATACTGAAGTGGTTAAAAAAGAACTTGACCAATACTACTTTAAGATAACAGACTATGCAGATGAACTTTTGGAAGATTTGAAAAAACTGCAAGAGGGTTGGCCAAAACAGGTTTTGACTATGCAGGAGAACTGGATTGGCAAGTCAAGCGGATTGGAATTTGATTTTTATTTTGATGAAGAATCCAGAAAAATTTTAAACAACAGTTTTGAAAAATTTGATGTTTATACTACAAGACCGGATACCATATACGGTGTGACATACACGGCACTTGCACCGGAGCATGAGATAATAAAATACATGCTTCAAAACAACCTGTTTGAAGAAGAAACGGCAAAAAAAATAGAATCTATGAGAAATGCATCAAGCATTGACAGACAAAAAACAAAAGAGGGTGTCGCAACAGGTCTTTATGTGTTGCATCCTTTGACAAAAGAAAAAATCCCGGTATGGGTTGCAAACTTTGTTTTGATGGATTATGGAAGCGGGGCTGTAATGTCCGTGCCTGCCCATGATGAGAGAGATTTTGAGTTTGCAACAAAATTTAATCTTCCTGTAAAAGCGGTTATAAAACCAAAAAACGGTGAATTGAAACTGCCGTTTACAGATGCAGGAATTTTGTTTGACAGTGCCGAGTTCAGCGGTGAAGAAAGTATAAAAGCAAAAGAAAAAATAATAAACCGTTTTGAAAAAAACAGTCTTGGAACAAAAAAAACAAACTACAAACTAAAAGACTGGGGCATAAGCAGACAAAGATACTGGGGAGCCCCGATACCTTTTATAAACTGTCCAAAATGTGGGACGGTTATGGAGAAAAAAGAAAACCTTCCTGTCAAACTTCCTTATGACATAGAGATAACAGGTGAGGGTAATCCACTTGAGCTTCACCCAACATGGAAATATACAAACTGTCCTAAATGCGGAGGCGATGCTCTAAGAGAAACAGACACTATGGATACATTTGTTGAATCGAGCTGGTATTTTCTAAGATACTGTGCCGACAAATCAAACTGGGAAAAAGAGGCTTTTTCAAAAGAGCAGATAGATTACTGGATGAGTGTTGATCATTACATAGGCGGTATAGAGCATGCGGTGCTGCATCTTTTGTATGCGAGATTTTTTACCAAGGCATTAAGAGATTTGGGTTATGTTGATGTTGATGAGCCTTTTAGCAGACTCTTAACCCAGGGTATGGTGTTAAAAGACGGTGCAAAGATGAGCAAATCAAAAGGCAACACTGTTGACCCTGATGAGCTTATAGAGAAATACGGTGCAGACACTGCAAGACTTTTTATACTTTTTGCCGCTCCTCCGACTCAGGAGTTGGAATGGAGTGACAGTGGAGTTGAAGGGGCTTACAGGTTTATAAAAAGATTTTTTGACAGAGCTGATAATGCATACAAAACCGATGCAAAGCCTGAGATTGATCACAAAACTCTGAGCAAAGAGGAAAAAGAAGCAAGAAAAAAAGTGTATGAAGCATTAAAAAGAGCAAAAGAGGTATATGAACAAAGATATACTTTCAACACCCTTATAGCCGGTGTTATGGAAGCTCTTAACGAACTTAACAAACAAAGCAACAAAGATGTATGGACTGAAGCATACTGGATTTTTACCTCGATACTGGAGCCTATCATACCTCATGCCTGCTGGGAGATTTCATCGAAACTTTTTGATTTGAAAAATATGGGAATTCATGAGATAAAAGATGAGGTTTTTGTAGAAGACACCAAAAAATACGGTGTTGCAGTTAACGGAAAAAACAGAGGTGAAATAGAAGTAGAAGCAAATGCTTCCAAAGATGATATAATAAAAACAGCAAAAGAAGCACTCTCAAAATGGCTTGAGGGCAAAGAGATTGTAAAAGAGATAGTTGTTCCAAACAAGTTGGTAAATATCGTAGTAAAAGGCTGATTTGTGAAACAGGTTGTAAACTTTTTGGTTGTTTTGTTAATGTTTACAGCCTGCGGATATATGCCGAGTTCCAAATATGCAAGATATGTAACAGGAGATAAAATAAGCACAAATATCCATATATCGCTTGTTGACCCGCAAAACACTGTTTTGATAAAAGATGCCGTTGACCAGGCGGTAGTTCAGGTTTTTAAGGCATCACTTGTTCCAAGAAACCAAAGTGATACACATTTTGAGATATCTATGTCTAATCCTTCATATGCTCCTATACAGTATGACAAAAACGGTTTTGTTATAGCATATAGAATGACTGTTTTGTTAAATATAACGGTTTTTACAAAAGGGAAAGAAAAAACATATACTACAACCGGAAGTTATGATTTTTCTATAGCTCCAAATGCCGTAGTAACAGATCAGCAGAGGTTTAATGCCATTAAACTGGCAGCCATCAAAGCTGTATCTGCATTTCAATCTCAGCTATCAGCTGAAGGTGCAAGGAGAAGTTATGACAGTAAATAATATTATAAAACTTGCTATAAAAAGGCTTGAGAGTGAGGGCAAACTTTTAACACCGGACTTTTATGCTGAAGCATTTTGTAAAGAAGCAAAAAAAGCAGGTGTTAAAGTAGGAGATTGTGAACATGTTCAAAACCTTACAAAAAGTCTGCCTTCTGAATTGCAAAAAGAGCTAAAAAATTACAGAATCCAGACAATAGCGGAGCTTGCAAGGTTTCTTATAGGCAAAATCAACAGAGCGAATAAAGATAAATGTGAGGAAATTCTTGAAAAAACTGAAAAATTTTCTTTGAGTGTGCTTGAAGCTATAAGACTTTTGCATAATTTTGAAGCAAGTGAGCTTGCAAACAAATCTATAGATATGTTAAAACATAAACCGACATCTTCTCAGATAGAGCAATTTAAACAGCTTTGGGAAAATTTCATAGTAAAATATGACGATACATTTTTAAAAAAATTGGAATCTTTTGGGGAAGTTGATACAAAAGATTTGAAAAAAACCGTAG
>WFOM01000222.1 GCA_015488075.1 Helicobacteraceae bacterium
ATATAGTGCATTATCAACAGGATTTAAAAGCCGTAAAAGATTCAAAAATATTCAAAGACTATGTAAAAAGCGGCTTTGAAAGAAATCCGTATCTGGATGAATTTTTATACGGTATAGCTGTGGCTGATTCAAATATTATACAGCTTAGGATAATAGATACAAACGGTAATGAAAAGTTAAGAATAGACAGAAACTATGCTGCTACCATTCCTTTTTTTGTTGATAATGACAGGCTTCAAAACAAAGCACACAGATACTATTTTAAAAAGAGCATAAAACTTTTAAAAGATGAATTTTATATATCGAGATTTGATTTAAATGTTGAACACAACAATATAGAAGTTCCTTACAAACCTGTTGTCAGAGTTGCCACACCTTTGTTTGTAGACGGTAAAAAAGTAGGCATTTTGATAATAAACGGTTGCTTGAGAAATACTTTAAAAGATATGGTCATATCAAAGATATTTGATGTTTATATAATAGACAAAGAGGGATATATAGTTTACAGTTCATATGACAAATACAACTGGAGCAGATATCTGAACAAAAATATAAAAATATCAGACATCTTACCCGATGAAGCAGAAAATATTTTAAACTCAGCAATATACAGTTCAAAAAAACTCTATGCAAACGCTTTAAATATAGACAATGAAGACAAATTAAAGATGGTCATCATACCAAAACAGGACTTTATATCCGACATTAATACTTTGGATATAAAATCAATTTTGTTTGTTTTGTTTATTTCTTTGATATTTTCATCTGTTGTTACATATATGTTTTACAGATTTTTCAGTCATGAAATATGTTTGATTGAGGATGATTTTGGGAGTAAAAAAGAGAAATTTGAGCATTCGCTTACGGAACTTGAAGAGAGATTGAAAAACTGTGAAAAAGATTTTGAAAAAATTGAGTATGAAAACAAGCTTTTACTCTCTTTGTTTGAACTTGGGGATGTAGTTTTGTTCAAATGGAAAAATGATAAAGAATGGAGTGTTGAATATGTATCGGCAAGTGTAGAGAAACTTTTTGGATACACTGTAAACGAATTTTTGAACAAAGAAATAACATATAAAGATATAATATACAAAGATGATTTTCTACAGGTTGACAAAGAAGTTAAGTACAGAATTGAAAATGAACTTTTCTTTTTCAAACATAAGCCATACAGAGTCGTAACAAAAGACAAACAGATAAAATGGGTTTTGGAGTATATAGTTACAAACAAAGATAAAAAGGGAAATGTAGAAAATTTTATAGGATATATACTTGATATAACCGATCTAAAAGATATGATATGAATGTTATTATAGCAGGTGCAGGAAAAGTAGGGTTTAATCTAGCAAAAGTTTTGTCTGTAGGGCACAATGTTACAATCATAGACAAAAATCATGATGCACTCTCCCGCATACAGGAGTCTTTGGATATTTTACCTCTAAAAGGGAGTCTTGAAGATAAAAACATTTATGAAAACATCTATGATAAAAATATAGATTTTTTTATAGCAGTTACCAACAACGACAATGTAAACATAGTTGCTACCATGATAGCAGACTCTGTGTTAAATATAAAAAAAAGATTTATAAGACTTCAAAAAGATATATATGATAAACGGGTTATAGAGGAAAAACTAAATATAGACAAAGTTATATTTCCCGTCAAACTGGCATCAGAGTCGATATCTGCTCTTTTGTCGTATCCAAAAGCAAACAATATAAAAACTTTCAAACACACAGATTTTAAACTTATTTCCGTTCGTGTAAACAAACCTGTTCAAAATACCTTAAACGATACTGATAAATTTGCAGTGGTAGGTATAGAAAGAGATGGTGAATTTTTTATACCCTCTGATGAACGAAATATAGAAGAAAATGACCTTGTATATATTTTCGGAACGGAAGAAAAGCTTAAAGAAGAGTGTTCCTACTTTGATACCACAGAGGGATTTGATATAAAAAACTGTGTGGTTTTTGGAGCAAGGGAGCTTGGAGTAAGTATAGCAAAATCTCTTATAGATTTCTCTATGAATGTCAAACTTATAGAAAAAGATATAGAGCTTTGCAAAAGAGCTGATGAAAAACTGGAAGGGAAAGCGGAAGTTATAAACCTCAGATACTCTTCAAAAGAGATTTATCAGGAAGAAGAGCTTTACAATGCGGATCTTTTTATAGCAACTTCCAATGATGATGAATACAACATTATAAAATCACTCGAAGCCAGAGAAAACGGTATAAAAAAGATTATATCCATAAACAATGATTTGGAATATTACAATATAATGCACTCTTTGGGTATCATAGCTGTAAGAGGTCCTAAGATAAGTGCATACAACGAGATTTTAGAAGAGATAAATTCAAGTAAAGTAGTAGTTCAAAAGTTTTTTTGCGGCGGCAAAGGAACGGTATTTGTTCGAAAAATTTTTGGAGTTTTAGACTATAAAAAAGGTTATACCTCTTTAACATCCGATGAAGCAAGAATTTTTTATATAAGGGATGAAAAACTTTACAATTTTGATAAAAATACAAAACTTCAAAACAATGATGTTTTGGTTGTTTTTACAAAAGAAAATATAAGTTCAAAATTTAAAAGATGGATATATGAACTTTAAAAACATATTTAAAGTTTTGTCATTAATAGGTATAACGGTTTCAGCC
>WFOM01000223.1 GCA_015488075.1 Helicobacteraceae bacterium
AATGATTTACAAAAAAATTTTTACAGATACAAACCTCTTTTTGAGCATTATCTGTCACTAATAAACAGGCATAGAAACAAAAAACTTAATTTTGAACAAATCCTAAATATTTTAAATATACAAGGCAGGAAATGAAAAAGGTATTACTGATTTTTTTACTGACAACTTCAGTCCTGTTTGCCAAAACATGCATTATTGCATACAGTGCGATAAAAATACCTCTTTTTCAAAAAGAAAAATTTCAAACCATATTTAAAGATAAAGCAATAATTGAAAAACAAAAAAAATATGCAGTCTTAAAACTTGGACCTTTTGATTTTATAAACAACACCAAAACAATGCTCACAAAAGTAAAAAAAGATTATAAAGATGCTTTCATTGTCAACTGCCAAAACAGTTTTCACAAAAAGAAGAAAAAGATACAATACAATAATTTATCAATGCTGACTCCATGTCGAAAAAATTGTAAAAATTTTTCTTGCAAAGAGTGCAACAACAAGTATTATTCATGGGAAATCAACAAGTCAACTATAAAAAAGTCTGTCAAGTTAAATATCAAGCCACTTATTGCATTTCCCATAAAAACAAACCCCTATAAAGAAAACAACGAAACAAACAATACCCGTTTAACATCATTTATCCGTTTTTATCTAAATGGAAATTTTACATATATACTTGGTCAACAGCCGATTAATTCAAATCGTCTCAGAGGAGATTATGAAAATACAAAAGTCGGTTTGCAGTATGGGTATTTTACCGATAACTGGAAATTTTATACTGATGACAGAGTGATTTTATACAGAAAACATAAAAACCATATAACAAACAGTTCAATTGATTTGGATATCAAAGAGCTTTATTTGCAAAGTTACGGACTTTTTGATAATAGATTAAATGTTTTGATAGGAAGAAAACAGCTTTTTGATGCAAGGTCATGGTGGATCGACAAACCAATGGATGCGGCAGGTATTTTTAACCTCCATGACCTTTACCGATATGAAATCTACGCTGGAGGCAGACTGAACAATTCTACACTTTTTTCAGATGATACATCTCTTGAAACAAATCTAAAACATACAAAATTTATAATGGCACATTTTGATGATGAGTGGTATTATCTCAATCATGCAAGCTTTTTCGCTCTTAAAGAAAAAACTGACCTTCATTTAAACAAAAAAGATATGCATTGGTTTGGAGTGCGTCTTTTTGGTGATAAATATATAGATAAACAAGACAAAATAAGATACTGGGCCGATACAGGAGTCAACAACGGAGAATATAATAATCAATCAAAAAGAGGTTTTGCCTATGACATAGGGGCAATTTATAAAAAAGATGTAAATTACTCTTTTGGTTTGTCATTTGCTTATGGCTCAAAAGAATACAAACAACCTATATTTGCCGATAACAAATCAAATTTTTTACAAAATGATATAAAATTTAGATATTACGGTGAATTTCTAGACCCTGAACTTACAAATATCTCCATTTTGTCTATATATGGCACATATAAACCATCCACTGAAAAAACATATATTTTAGCTCTGCACAATTACAGACAAAATTCATTATCAGATATGCTACGTACTACAAGCTATATTATACCTATGAACAATATACAAAAAAATATAGGCCAGGAGATAGATTTGCTATACCAGTATCAGCTATCTTTACGATATAAATATAAAATTACTTTTTCATATTTTAAAGGCGGCAGTGCTTTCAACAAGGTAGCTGAAAAAAAGGATGGATTGTATGCGAAATTCAATTTTATTTACTATTGGTAGTATTTTTTTATTATTTGGCTGTGCCAATCTCGATGTTGCCAAAAAAGCCTATCAAAAAGGTGACTACAATACCTCCGCTTCCATATATAACCAATGGGCAAAAAGAGGTTTTCCAAAGGCCCAGCTAAAACTGGCCGAGATGGCGAACAGTGGAGTTATCAAAGCTTCACCCAAGTATATCATAAGCAATGCATTGTCAGCTTACAAAAAAGGATATAAAAAAGCAGCCAATATTATTTTTTACAATTATTACAAAATCGGAAACTTTAAAAAAGCAGGCTACTGGTTTGAAAAAGTAATTTTTGATACCATGGATTTGAAAACCTGTGAGGCATATTTGGCTTTTTTACAAACTCATATCAATAATTTCAAATCACAGCAACGATATTTAAAATCCATAGAAACATATGCGATAAAATCCAATAATCCAAAAATACTTTATGCCCTGGGAAAATTTTATGAAGATGGTATATTTATAAATTTTCAAAAAAGTAAAAAATAT
>WFOM01000224.1 GCA_015488075.1 Helicobacteraceae bacterium
CCAACTTCTCTTGAGTTAAAAACAAAGAGACTATATGTCTTGCTTTTTCGTTTTTAAGTCTATTGTTTGAACCTCTCATTGTTTTTCCATCTGATGCCACTACTCTTACGGTTGCATTATCTTTATTATTAGCAACCGTATGAGACCAATCTTCAAAAAGTTTATCTACGGCATCTGCATCAAAATGAGCTTTTAGAGCTTATAAAACCTTATAGAAAAACAGATATTTTACTTGAAAATGAAAAAGCAATACAAAAGTTAGTGTTTTTATCTCTTATCCCCAATTAAAAACCGATATTATATTTGAAAATTTTATCATAAATAGCGTAGTAGAGATTACCATTTTTCGTGCAATAAACTGATTGAACTCGTTTATCTAAAGTTATCTCGCCTAAAAGATTGAGCTTTTTATCATACACATAAACTCTGTTTTGTCCGATTGCCACTATATATTTGTCTGTTTCATATACTTCGACATACGGCTCTTTGGCTTTTGTCGAGTAGGATTTATAATAGATAAAAGAATCGATTCTTGAAAAATGCACTTTTTGTTGTGTAAATTTTTTCGGTGGTAGTTTTTTTATCTTGAATTTTTTGAGTGTTTTTAGATCTATCTTGTAGTTTTTGTTTTCGATTCCTTTGATGTATATGGCATCATCACTTACCTGATACACTTTATCCCATCCAAGATAGAATTTTTTCAACAGTTTGAGATCTTTTTTTCTGTAGATATAAAGTTCATATTCGCTTTTAGTCACCACATAGTTTTTGTTTACAAAAAGTTTATAAATTACAATTTGGTTCTCTTTTTGTAAAGGGGTGTTTGAGCGTAGATCGATCTTTTTGATGGTATCTTCTTCATACGGTTTTTGAGTTTTTAATATCTGTTTGAAGATCTTTTTGTTTGGTTTGCACTTAGTTTTTATGAGGTTGAGTCTGGTTGACTTTAGGCATACGACATTGTTTGGATTGTTGCTATAAAAGTAACTCTCACTTCGTATCAAAAAAGAAAGATCGTTAAAAAGTGTAATGGTGGCATACGGCTTTGGGTTGTTTTTTAGTTGGAGAAGATTAAAAAGATGGATATCCCCCGTTTGAGTGGCAACAGCAAGCATATCTTGGTTTAATGCCATATCGATGATATGATCTTTTAGACCTTGTAGCATATATAATTCATCTTTATTTTTTACATCATATAGATACACATGTCCATAATCTCCACCGCTTATAAGGTAGTGTTTATACCAAAGCACTTTACGATGCCTGTAACCGCTTGCCGCGTCTCGTGTATGGATTTGGATGATTTGGTCGTTTTTTAAAACGGCAAGTGTTGCGCCTGCAACTTTATAGCTGTATTTTTCTCCATCTATCATATGCGATTTATAATCGCTGTGGTATCCAACGAAATTATCATAGATGCTTTGATAATTGAGATAAAAATATTTACTGTTAAAGCTGATATTTTTAGGTTTGAGAATATGCTCTTTGGTTTGTTCTTTGAGTTTGTCAAGATGGTATTTTTGCAAGATATTATAATTGCCTACATAAATATCATCACCACTTATCTCAATCGCTTTAACAAACCCGACATCTTTTTTAAAAAGTACCTTATCGTTTTTTATCACCGCAAAGCCGCCACTACCTCCGGCTACTGCCATTTTGTCTTTGTCATGTGCTATATTTATAGCTGTAAAATCTGAAGCGATAAAGATTTTATTGATCTGTTTGAGGTTTGTATCGTAAACATAGAGATATCCGTCATAAGCACCCACATAGATTTTCCCATCTACAAAATCAAGAGCTTGGAGTCTTGTATCGATATGACTGGAGGCAAGAACTTTTCTTTTTTTAAAATCATACAGCACGACATATCCGTCCCAGTTGACAAACACAACGCTTGAAGTGTTTAAAAAGATTACATCGTAGATACTTTGTGGGTATTTGTCGCTATATTTATAAAAGCTTTTTTTATCGATAAATTTCAGATCCTTATCATAAAAGTAGAGTTCATCTCCCGAAGCGATAACCAGCATCTTGTTTTTTGGGTTAAACCGCAGTCTAGATAGAACACTAAAGTCGTGTTGGAGTAGTTTTACTACTTTTAAACTCTTTTTGTCATGAACAAATACGCTATTTTGAGTTCCTGTTATCCCGCCTGTTAGGATGTAGTTGCCATTTTGAGCAAGAGTGTAGAGGTTAGCGTAGTTTTCACCAGATTTTTCATAAACAGTGTTTTTAAGATCAAGAAAAGTCTTACTCCAAACTTTGATCGTATTGTCGTTTGAGACGGTATAAACTTTGTCGCCTACAATTTCTATATCATTGATTATGCTTCTATGCGAGATCGATTTTGGTTTGATAATTAGCGATGAGGCAAACAGCATCGAAGATAACAAGAGGAAAATCAAAAAAAATATACGCATTATCTACCCTCTCTTTTCAAACTAAATGCCAATCTATCAATAATGATACCTACATTGCGCAACTACAATGAGATCGCCGATAATCTTATATACTAATCTATGCTCAGCAGTGATTCTTCTTGAAAAGTATCCACTAAAGTTCTCTTTTAGTCTTTCGGGCTTACCAAGTCCGTTCATATCGTTTGGACTTCGTTTTATATCTTGCAAAAGAAGATTTATCCTTTTTACTATCTTTTTATCGTTTTTTACCCAGTACTGATAATCTTCCCAGCCCTTATCGGCAAATCCAACTATCATACATCTATATCTTTTTTAACAAAATTGAGATTTTCTATCTGCTCTACCGCTTCATTTAATCTATCTCTATTGGCTTTTGAAGAGAGAAGATACATCGTCTCTTTCATCGCGCTATATTCATCGTAAGATAGGATAACTGCCGTTTTGTTATCTTTTGTCGTAACAATGTATTCATCAAAATCATCACAAACTTTATTGATAATCTCTCTTAGATTGTTTCTGGCTTGAGAGTAAAAAACTGCCTGCATAAAAAACTCCTTTTGACAATATATTGTCATTTTATCTAAAATTGTTTGATTAGTCAATCTTCTCTTTTTGCTCTTTATGGATTTTTTGCATCTCTTGGCACAATTTGTATTGATAGCTAAAATCAAAAAACATCGCATATATCGTAGTAACGAACAAGATAAGCATTATGCCCGATTCTACAAAACTATGATCATACAAGATATACCCTACAATGCCAAGATCAATTATCAAAGTATAAAGTCCCGCTTTACTTTTATGGGGACACTCTATCTCATCTTCAAACTCTCTGCCTAAATCAAATCGCATAGCAGCATATAACGCTTTTGCATATTCCGGTATGCCGCCGTTTAAACGATTCTCTATATGTGTGCCGTTTTTTAGAATGATGTCGATATCGAGATAGTGATCGCTATTAGTTCTTATAAGTTTTGTGTCAAACTTTTCTATCTCATCATATAAAATTTCTCTATTTTCATAAGTAAAACCATCTTTAAAGAGCTTGATTTTCCCAAATTCTGCTTTAGCTAAACAAATATCACTTTTTCTATAA
>WFOM01000225.1 GCA_015488075.1 Helicobacteraceae bacterium
AAAAATATCCGCTCTTTTGTATAAAGGTTTCATCTGAAAATATAGATGATACACATCTAAAAGAGTTAAAAGAGATTATAAAAGAATCCTGTTTTTATCTTGATATAGGACATGATTTTATATCAATAAACATCCCTATAATTACCGACTAAATTATAAACTCTACTATATCTTCCAGCTTTTCTCTAAGATGTTTTGGTTGCGGATTTACTCTATATCCTAGAGGTAAAAGAAGTGAGACTCTGTATTTTTTGGTATCTATTCCGAGTATATTTTCAACTTTTTCTCTTTCAAACCCTTCTATGGGACAACTATCAACACCTATGGAAGCAGCGGCTAGCATTAAACTCATAGCGGCAAGATAAGTTTGTTTTGAACTCCAGCAAAACATTTTATCGTCATCTTCTATCTCATCTTTTAAAAAATCACTGTAAACATTTAAGTAGGCTTCATATTTCTCTTTTGGAAGTCCTCTTCTTGCAAATTTTTCAGCCACTATGCCGTTTTTTGGCTTTAGCCGGTCAATTGCAGCCAATATAACTATAAGGTCACTGCATGTAGTAATCTGTGGCTGATTCCAGCATACAGGCTTTAGTTTTTCTTTTAAAGTAGGATTTTGTATAGCAAGAAATTTCCATCCCTCCATACCAAATGACGAAGGAGAAAGTCTTCCCATATCAAGTATGTAAAACAGATCCTCTTTTGGTATAATCTTATCTTTGTCAAAAAGTTTGCATGCATGACGAAACTCTACAATCTGTCTAAACAGTTCTTTTTTATCCATTTTTATTTAACCTTTTTGCTTTTAACCTCTGTTTGAAAGTTTGAGGATCTATATATCTGCTAGGAGTATATGAAACTATCTCGGGAGTTTTTGATACAGGCTCTGTAGTGTTTGTCTTTTTGGGTAAAACTCTTTTTTTGTCTATTTCTATAGAATTTATCAAACCCTCTTTTAGATTGTTTAATATATTTAAAACTATATCCTGATTTTGTTTAGAAACATCCAAAACTATCTTTGGCATGAGTTACTCCAAAAAAGAGTTTTACTAAGAAGAATTCGTAATATGCAAAAGGAGAAAAAGGGATTATTCACCTTTTTCCAATGCTTCTTTTGCATATTTTAGTCCAAGTTCATAAGCTTTTTTGTTAGCTTCATGAACTTTGGCAGGAACTTTTGAAAGCATAGTTTCTATAAGTTTCTCATGAGGAAGTGCACCTGTCATCTCATTTGCTATGGCAAGAGCAACAACTGACTGTGTTATAACATTTCCTACTTCCTCTTTGGCTATGGTTATTATAGGTATCTCATAAACTTTGAATTTTTCTCTATCTTCTTCAGTCGGATGAGCAAGGTTTGGATCAACTACTATAATACCGCCCGGTTTTACACCCTTTTTAAATGCCTGATAAGAAACATCTGCAACTGAAAGCATAAAATCAATCTCACCTTCATTTGCATAAGGATATCTTATCTCTTCATCATCAAGTGTAATATCAACAACCGTTGGACCACCTCTAACCTGAGATGTATATGTAGCGGTTTTAAGTCCATATCCTCCAAGTTTAATTTTACAGGCAGCCATAATCTCACCCGCAAGCAAAACACCTTGACCACCGACACCTGTAAATCTTAATGTTAGTCTAGCCATCTCCCAATCCTTATATCTTTTTCTCAAAATCGTCTTGAGTTATTTTTCCTCTCTTACCTTGAGCAGCTTCTATAACCATATCATACAGCTCACAATATTCAGGTTGCTCTACTTGTTTTAACACTCCTGTAGGGAAAACATTGATTTTTTCTTCTTCTGGTAAAGCTTCCCATTTTTTTAGTGGAAGAGTTATTTTGTCTATCCAGTCAAGGTTTTCTACAGCTGATTGCATTTTGTTTTTTCTACCAAGGTTTATATGACAGTTACTTAAAATATCAAAGAAACTGAAACCTTTGTGTTGGAAACCTTTTACTAAAATTTTTTCAAGTTTTTTAGGATCAAGTATAGTCTCTCTTGCCACAAAAGTAGCACCTGCTCCATCAGCCAGTCTACATGCATCAAAAGTAGGGTCTATATTTCCTCTTTTTGCACTTACACACCACATACCCTGTGGAGTAGTAGGTGAAATTTGAGAGTTTGTAAGGCCGTATATAAAGTTATTTATAAGTATAAAATTAAGGTCTATGTTTCTTCTACAACCATGAATTGTATGGTTACCACCGATTGCAAGTCCGTCACCGTCACCTGCTACAACTATAACATGTGCATCAGGTCTTGCCATTTTTATACCGGTTGCATAAGCAACAGTTCTTCCGTGAGTTGTATGAACAGTATTACAGTCTATATAAGATGAAAATCTACCTGAACATCCTATTCCCGATACAACACAAACTTTATCCATATCCCAACCACATTTTTCTATAGCTCTTATAGTTGCTTTAAGGATAACTCCGTCACCACATCCCCAACACCAAAGTGTCGGCATTTTTTCTATTCTTAGATATTTTTCATAGTTAAAAGCCATTACATCATCTCCTTAACTTTTGCTACCATATCTGCTGGTGCTATTGGTCTACCGTTTGCTTTTAGAAGTCTTGAGAAATCATCTCTTTTAATGATTCTTTCTATTTCAGTAGAATATTGACCCATATTAAGCTCGGTTACCATTATTTTGTTGCCAAATCTCTCACCTATCTCTTTTATCTTTTTCTCTGGACTAGGCCAAAGCATAATAGGTCTGAAAAGTCCGGCTTTAATACCTTCTGCTCTTAGTTTTTGGACAGCTTCATATGCACCAAGTGCAATAGAACCGTAAGCTATGATACAAACTTCTGCATCATCCATTAAAACTTCTTCATAATCAGGCAAGTCATCAAGACCGTCGTTTTCTTTTGCTACAGTATTAATCTTACCAACAAGTCTTTCTATATTAAATTCGCACTGTTCAGCATCTTCAGTAGGGAAACCTGTAGGTCCGTGATGAAGACCTGTTATATGGTATCTGTAACCTTCAAACATCGGGTTTAAAACAGCAGGTTTGTTCATAGGCACATCATAAGGTCTGTAATCTTTTGGATCACCGTCAAATCTTGCTCTGTTTATTATGCTTGCTTCAACCTCTTCTATATCAGGCAAAATAGCTTTACCGTGCATATGCCCTATGGTTTCATCCAAAAGCATAAATACCGGAGTCATATATTTTTCAGCAAGGTTAAATGCTCTTACAGTTTGAGTATAACATTCAGTCAAACTTCCCGCACACAAAGTTATAGAAGCAAAATCCCCGTGTGATGGGTGTCTTGCTTGAAAAATATCCGCTTGAGAAACCCTTGTTGGAAGACCTGTTGACGGACCTCCCCTCATAACATTTATGATAACAAGAGGTATCTCTGCAATAAAAGCAAGACCTATCTGCTCAGACTTTAGCGATATACCAGGACCGCTTGTTGCAGTATAAGCTTTAACTCCTGCCATAGATGCACCAAGTGCAACAGATATACCGCCTATCTCATCTTCCATCTGAACAAATTTACCGCCTACTTTTGGCAACAAATCACTTGCTTCATGCATAACTTCAGATGATGGAGTAATAGGGTATCCTCCATAAAATCTTGCACCTGCATCTACCGCAGCTCTTGATGCAAGTTCATTCCCAGTTGCTATTACCTCTCTAGCCATTATTTAGCTCCTTGATTTAGTGACATAAAGTTATTTGCTCTTATAGCTTCTTGTCTTTTCTTAGCTTCGTCTGAAAGCTTCGCAAATTTAAACTCTTTTTTATCAGAAACATAGATTGCAAAGTCCGGACAGCTAAGCTCACATTCGTTACAACCTATGCAAGATTCCGGATGATCTATACTTATGTTTGCACCAAGAGTTGAAGTTGGATCATAAACCATACCCAAAACTCCGGCAGGACAAACAGAAACACAAATATCACATGCTTTACAGTTATGTTTATTTACCCAAACAGGAACATCTCCCGGTCTTTCTGTATGAAATGTTGAAACTCCCATCTATTCTCCTATCATTTTCAAATTTATTTCAGTAAGGATACCCAAATTTTTTTTAAATTTTATACAAAAGTGCTGCAAACACCATCTTTTCACTTCAAAAAGTTACAAAATGGCTCACACTATTGCAATTATCCCAAAACTTCTCTAACAGCTTTGCCTATCTCAGCAGGAGATACAACAACTTTGACACCTGCTGCTTCAAGTGCTTCCATTTTCTCTTTTGCAGTTCCGGCACTTCCACTAACTATCGCTCCTGCATGCCCCATTCTTTTACCCTTAGGTGCAGTCTGACCTGCTATAAATGCAACTACAGGTTTTGTAATGTTTTCTTTTATAAATTTGGCAGCCTGAATCTCCAAATCACCGCCTATCTCACCTATCATTACTATAGCTTTTGTTTCAGGATCATTTTCAAACATTGGTAAAAGCTGTTTGTAGCTAAGGCCTATTATAGGGTCTCCACCTATACCTACAGCAGTAGTTATACCATACCCCTCTTTTACAACC
>WFOM01000226.1 GCA_015488075.1 Helicobacteraceae bacterium
AACTAATCCTTAGGTCTTAAAATATCTCCATTCTCAAACCTCAATCCTAAATCCTAAATCCTCAATCCTCCTTTCTCAAACATCAAAAAGGTCGCTGTAGTCAAATCTGTTAAAATCAAGATATATTTTTCCGTTTTGCTCTATTATCCTTATATCTTGACCTTTTAATTCGTAAAATCTTTTTTTGATTATCTTTCTTTTATGAGGTTCTATGTCAAGTTCTTTTAGATACTCTTTTAAAGATATAATAGGCTGTGTTTTTTTTGGAGCCACATCTATAAGCTCGGTTTGGTTTGATTCTATCTCCATCTTTGCCTGTATAAGTTCAAGTATCGTTTTTAACTGCTCATCTTTTGCCTCATAAATCTTTTCTATCCTTTCTCTTTCTGCTACGAGCATATTTTCTTTGTCTTGTATAAGTTTGTCTATCTTCTCTTCTAGCTGTTTTATCTTCTTTTTAAGTGCGAGATTCTCTTTTTTATACAGCTCTATTATGGTTGCTACAGTTAATTTTGGTCTGTTTGTCTGATATGTGGCTTCAGAATCGTCGGTTATGATAAAAATTTCACCGTTTTGCAACATATAATTAAGCTTTTTTGCCTTTATCTTTGAGTGTATTATCTCTTTTGAGAGATTGTATCTTCTTGCATATTCATCTATCTTCATCTTCATTTTGCATCCTTTGTTTCGTTGGCAAATATAAATATGTTATATCCGTCTTTATACTCATGAGCCAAAATCTGGTTGTGTGCTTTTAGTATGCTGTCAACCAGATAAAGACCAAGCCCAAAACTGTTTTTTGACGGATTTTCTTTGGTAAAAGGCTCTATGTAAAATTTCAGAGGATATTTCAGACATTCCCCTTTTGATATAAATTTTAGTTCGTTATCTTCAAAGACTATTTTTACTCTTGTATCTGTTGAATATTTTATACCGTTGTCTATCATATTTTTTATGGCGGTTGCATACTGTGTAAAATTTGCCTTTATCTTTATGCTTGCATCAACATCGACATCAACTTTTTCTCTGTCACACATAGCCATGTCTATAGCACCGTCTATGATATCTATAAGTCTGTATTCGTTGTGTTTTGATTTGTCTTTTATGGAGTTTGTCTCCTCTATCATGGCAAACTCGTTTACAAGATTTTCAAGTCTTATAAATATCGATTCAAATCTCTTTTGCTGTTTTTCATCTTTTACCATAGCAGCTGCAAGCCTCCCTTTTGCTATGGGAGTTTTAAGCTCATGCATTATGTTTCTTAAAAAAAGAGTCCTTGCTTCAAGCATAGACTCTATCTTTTCTCTTGCATCTTCAAGTGCATTTGCTATGGCTCCTATCTCATCCTCTCTTGAAGTTTTGAAACTTACATCCGTTATCTTTCCGCTTATAAGTTTTTCTATCTTTTTTCTCAAATGTATAAGCGGACTTAATTTTCTAAGGATCATAAAAAACGAAAAAGAGATTATAAAAAATATGGTTGAGTATGCATAAAGAAGCGGTGATATGGAGTATGGTTTTACAAAATTGTCTTCCAACAAAACATTGCCCGCAGGTGTCTGAAACATAAAATATATCTTGTTTTTATACTCAAGCATATATATGGTAACATCTGTTATAAGCTGCTTTTTGAACAAACCGTTCTTATCAAAAAAAACAGATTCGCTTATGGTTTTTGTCCTTTTGCTTTTTAACTCTTTTGCAAATCTGACAACATTGCTGAACTCTTTTTTGTCTTTTATAAGCTCAAAGTTGTTTACGGCAAGATTTGCCTCAAGTGTGGCAAGAGATGCACCGCTTTCCTGATAATCTTTATAGATTTCGGAGATAAGGAGATATCTTGAAAAGATATGGTCTATGTATCTTTTTTTGTTTAACTCATAAAACTTGTAAAAAACTATACTTACACTTGTAAGTGAGACAAAAAGTGCAAAAAGTATAGTGATAAGCAGGGTATGTTTTTTCATGACTTGACAAGCTTATACCCTACACCTCTTACAGATTCTATAAGCGATTTGTCTCCCAGTTTGTTTCTGATTCTTCCTACCATAACATCTATTGATTTGTTTGAGCTGTCTTCATTTATGGCATTTACATTGTGTATAAGGTCTTCTCTTGATACGACAAGCCCCTGTTTTTGTATCATATATGCGAGTATACCGAATTCCGCATTTGTCAGGTCTATAACTCTGCCTTTGTATGTTATAGTCATGGTTTCTTTGTCACATTTAAAGTCGCTGTTGCTGTCACTTTTGTTTTTTGCTTTGGCTTCGTATCTTCTAAGGACTGATTGAATTCTGGCTTCAAGCTCTCTTGGGTCATAAGGTTTTGGCAGATAGTCATCGGCTCCCAGTTCAAGTGCTTTTACCTTGTCGTTTACATCACTTCTTGCCGAGCTTATGATTATAGGGATATCCTGTCGCTCTCTGATAGATTCACAAACTTCAAGTCCGTCCATCCCCGGAAGTGTAAGATCAAGTATAACAAGATTAAAAGGCTCAAGTTTCAAGATGCTTACCGCTTTAAACGGGTCATCTTCAACCTTTATGTCAAAATCAAACTGCTCAAGATATTCTGTTAATATCTCAGCCAGTTCAAGATCATCTTCTATCATTAAAATTTTATACTTTTTTTTCTCTTCTGCCATTTTTAAAACCTTTTTTTGTGATAATGTAATTTTATCACCTTTTTTTTTATATTAAGCTAACAGCGATTCTGTAAGCCGTAAAAGCAAGTATATAGGCAACAACAGATGTAAACACAAAAAGATAAAAAGCATACCTCCAGCTTCCTGCCTCTTTTGCAAAAACAGTCGTAGCCGCAAAACACGGAAGATATGTCATCACAACCACTATAAAAGCTATGGCTGATGCAAAAGGTATATGTTTTTTTATGGCATTTTGAAGTGATTTGTCTTCACCGTCTGTCGTATCGCCTGTTGAATATAACACTCCAAGAGTTGAAACCACAACCTCTTTGGCGGCAAGTCCGCTAACAAGTGCCACATCCATTTTCCAGTCAAATCCCAGCGGAGTGAACAAAGGTTCTATAACCTGCCCTATCTGACCTATATAACTGTTTGAAAGTTCTTCTTTTTTCTGCTGTATTTCAAGTCTGGTTGCTTCATCTTTTGTTTTGGCATTTTCTATAAGAGTTGCATATTTGTTCTCTATATCCTGATTTTTTGGATACTCGCTTAAAAACCAGACAAGCATACTGGCAGCGGCTATAAAAGTTCCTGCTTTTTTAAGATACATCAGAGTTTTTGTTACAACCGTGTGCCATATGAGCTTCAGTGAAGGCAGACGATACTTTGGCATCTCCATAACAAAAGGTTCATCAACACCTTTAAAAGCCGTAAGTTTCAGGATTTTTGCAGCTATAAGCCCTATAACAGCACCGCTTACATATATGGCAAAAAGAACATTTCCTGCCATACTCTCATCAAAAAATGCTCCTGCAAACAGCACATAAACCGGTAGCCTTGCACCACAGCTCATAAAACCGATTATAAAAAGTGTAAGGAGTCTGTCTCTGTCGTTTTTTAAAATCCTTGCACTCATATAAGCAGGTATGGAACATCCAAAGCCGGTAACAAGCGGTATGAAGCTTTGTCCGTGAAGCCCAAACTTGTGGAAAAAACCGTCAAGTAAAAAAGCAACCCTGCTCATATAACCTGTTGATTCAAGCAGTGCTATACCTATAAAAAGTATAATGATATTTGGCACAAACAAAACTACCGCTCCAACACCAGCTATAACACCATCAACCACCATTTTTCTTATATTATCGTTAGCTATGGTGTTTCCTACCACATCTCCAAGCCATACAAAAAAACTGTCTATATAATCCATAGGTATGGCACCAAGTTCAAATGTAAGCTGAAAAAGTCCCCACATAAAAAACAAAAATATAGGTATACCAAATACCGGGTGTATCAAAACCTTGTCTATCTTGTCTGTAAGTGTCTGCTTTGTTAAATCTTCATCACTAACTTTGACTGTCTCAGCCACCACACCCCTTATAAAACTTGCATACTCTTCGGCAAATGCCTCTTTTATATCGTCTGTGTCATGATGGAGTTCTATATGTTTAGAGGATTCAATCAATATAGGGAGTAGTTCTGTCCATATTGGCTCGTCATGAAGTTTTTTAAATGTTTTTTTGTCGTTTCTCAGTATATTTATGGCTACATTTCTGTAAACATTAGGACAAACCGGCTGATGTTTTTTAAGGTAATACTCTATCTTTTCTATCTCTTCTTCTACCGTTTCACTGAAAATCAGTTTAGGCAGGGTAAAATTGTTGTTAAAAACTTCTATGGTTTTATCCAGAAGTTGATTTAGTCCCTCTTTTGTTACGGCAGAAGTTTTTATACAAGGCACACCCAAAAGCTCGCTCATATATGCTTCATCTATCTCTATACCCTCTTTTTTGGCTTCATCACTCATGTTCAGTGCTATAACCATCTTCTTTCCAAGGGTCATAAGCTCTGCCGTTAGTTGGAGGTTTTTTGCAAGATTTGTAGAATCTACAACATTTATGATGATATCATATTCCTCATAAAGCAAAAAGTTGTGAGTAACCCTCTCTTCTATTGTATAATCCGCCAGTGCATAAGTTCCGGGCAGATCAACAACCGTAAAGTTATAATCTTTGTAATCAAACAAAACCTCTGTCTTTTCAACGGTTACACCGGAAAAGTTTCCAACATGAAGGTGTGAATTTGACACAGAGTTTATAAGCATGCTTTTGCCGACATTCGGCTGTCCGACAAGTGCTATTTTTATATGATTTTTAGTCAAAGGACATTCACTCTTCACATTCCACCTCTATAAGGCTTGCTTCTTCTTTTCTGAGTGCAAGTCTTGTTTTGTCCACTTTTATCTCAACCGTTTTTTTCCCGGGTGAACAGTTTAATATCTCCAAATCAACCCCTTTTATAAGTCCAAAAGATATAAGTCTTCGTTTGAGTTCATCTTTTGCTTTAATCTTTGTTATAACTACTTTGTCACCTTTTTTACACTCCAACAGATTCAAACACATCCTCCTAAAAATTATAATCTGCTATGATTATAAGTTTTCCCAAATCTTCTGTATCTGTCTAATACAAAATTGCTATAGCTTCAAATGTTATCTTGTCATCTTTGTTGTATGTGTAAATGATGTCGTTTTCTTTTATGGCATCAACTCCCATTGACACATACCCGAAAGTATATTCAAGCGAACTGTCAAAAGCAGGGATATCATAGCCAAAACCTGTTCTGAAAAAGTTTATATTGTTTTTTGTTTCACCGACTCTTTGCTGTTTTATTTCAGATACGGTTGCTATGGTTGCTTCATTGAGCGATGTTAGATAAGGTCCACCGCCAAAGCCGTCACTTACGACATCACCGACTTTTACAAAAGCAAAATCATCTGCCAAACTTATAAAAAATTCATCTATATGAAAGATGCCAAGTCCGCCTACTACGATTCCGTTGACATTTGATGAGCCAAGTTCCTTATTATATGCCGTTTCAAAACCGTAGTCGATATGACCGTAGTCGTATTTTAATTTCCCGTCAGCCTCACCATACAGCAAAACAGCATACTTATCTACATAATACCCCCAAAAACTTGCCTGGTTCTCATCATCAAAACTGTATGTCAAACCTGTTCCTACAAGTCCGAATGAGCCCTCAACCAAATTCTTAAACTCGTTTTGGGAATTACTCCCATCTGCAGAATCAAACCCAGCCCATCTTTTTGCATAAATTATATCTATTGTTAAATTATCATTTAGATTAAACTCACCAAATGCACCCTCATATGTATCTTGAGTCATCCTTATATCATCAGTATTTAGATATGGGGTATCTTTTGCAAACCTTCCAACATTTATGCTTACTTTGTCATTGCTGTAATCCAAACTTGCCTCAGCTATATAAGCATAGGATTTCTTATCTTTTGAAAGAGATATATCACCTCTGTAGTTTGTATTGTATAAAAAAGGCAAATCCTGTGATATATATGTAGCTATGTTAAATCCAAATCCTTTATACTCTACTGACTTTATACCTGCTATACCGCCTATATTTGAGTTGAATTTTCTCTTATTTAGACTTGAATTGTTTTTTACCTTGTAATCACTTACAAAATACCCAAATCTCACTTTTCCGTAAGCATCCGCATAGTCAAAAATATTATCAAAACTGTCAGCTTTTTTGGGAAATTTTTTAACAACTATCCCCCTTTTTCCAAGCGCTGCTCTTTGATGTATAAGACCTATTGAGTCATCTTTTATGTCATTTAATGAAATCAGCAATTCATCTACCATCAGCCACCCTTTTTAATTATTAAAATGATAACAATTATCATCTTATAACTCTCTTAATCTTTTATATAAATTTTATTAAAAAATGTGTTATAATCATCTTAGATATTTTTCCCAAAGGGGATATTATGCTGAAAAAACATCTTTTAAATCTAAAGATAAAACAAATACTTTTTAGAGTTGCAGTTACTATAGTTATTATTATGGGTGTGGGATTTTTTACAAATTATGCCATATTAAACAAAATCGATCAAAATTCAAACCATCAGATAAAAACAGTTATGCCCACAAATTTTGATCTATTGAAAATTCAGCTTGATGTTGTGCAGATACAGCAGTGGCTATCAGACATATCTGCAACAAGAGCTGCAAAAGGGTTTGATGACGGGTATGATGAAGCAAAAAAAGCTTACGATGATGCAAACAAAATCATAGACAAACTTATAAAAAGATTTGAGGGAAACGATACAACTATGGTTTCTAACCTAAAACAGTTCAAAAAAGATTTGAGTGATTATTATCGGGTTGGAAAAGTTATGGCGGCAGCCTACATTAAAGGTGGTCCTGAACTTGGAAATCCCGAAATGGCCAAACTTGACCCATATGCAGAAAAACTCGCAGAGAGGATAGACAAATGGGTGGCACAATATAAGGGTAAAACAAAAGGTATAGCACTAAGCATAAATCATGATTTAAACAAAATGATAAACATCTCCACTATTTTTTCAGTTATTATAGCTTTGTTCACACTTGGTGCATTTTTTATAACATCTAAAATACTTTCATCAATTGATGATGTAAAATCGTATCTGCATAAAATAAAAACTCTTGATTTTTCATCAAAAATGGAAGTTGAAGGAAAAAATGAAATAGCTGAGATAGCAACATACATAAAC
>WFOM01000227.1 GCA_015488075.1 Helicobacteraceae bacterium
CGTGGTATAATATCCACAAAGGAAAAAAGCTTGTTTATTGTTAGCTTTGTAGCAAAAACTATGAGTTTTTAAAAAACATCAAAACAGTGACATCTTACTTTGTTTGTTTTGATAAATATATTATACGAAGGAAAAATATGGCACAAAACAAACCTATAGGTGAGCTTTTACTTGATTTAGGATATATATCAAAAGAACAACTAGAAATCGCCCTTGATGTGCAAAAAGCAAATCCAAACTTTTTGGGTGAGATACTCCAAGACCTTGATTTTATAACATCGGCAGAGATAGCAGAAGCGATAGCACTTCAAAACAATGTTGAGTATATAGATCTAAACACAATCGTCCCGTCTCAAGATGCACTCAAACTTATACCGAAAAATATTGCTATATCAAAAAGTATATTACCTCTTGAGATAGATGAAGAGCAGTTGATAGTTGCAACACAAGATATAAATGACATAATGACACTTGACTATCTCAGAAAAATTTCACAAAGAACAGTCAAGTTTGTCGTTGCAGACAAAAAAGCGATTGCAAGATATACGGAAATATTTTACTACCAGCTGGAAAACCCTATAGAAGCAGAGATAGATGAAATCGTAAAAAGAGCACTTGAGAACAAAGATGTTGATGTTCCCCATCTTGTTGATCTTATACTTCAAAGTGCGGTAAAAGACAAAGCAACAGATATCCATATAACTCCGGAAGCCGTTGCAACACATGTATTTTTAAGGATTGACGGTGTTTTGGAGCATTACTATTCACTGCCCATACTTCTGCATACCCAGATGGTTGCCAGGATAAAGATTTTGAGTGAACTTGATATCTCGGAACAAAGAAAACCTCAAGACGGTGCATTCAGCTATACTTTTTTAAATGAAGAGTTTGATCTGAGGGTCTCTACACTTCCTACAAATCATGGTGAAAATATAGTTTTAAGGCTACTTAGCAAAAACTCTTCACTATTTAACCTAAAACACTTGGGTCTAAGTGATGAAAATGCAGAAAAAATATCAACCTACTTTCAAAAACCGTATGGTATCATAATCATAGCCGGACCTACCGGAAGCGGTAAAACGACTACATTGTATTCCGCTCTAAGAAAGATAAATGCACTCAAAAAAAATGTTATGACTATAGAAGATCCTATAGAATACAGATTCAGCTTTATAAAACAAACACAGTTAAATATAAAAGCAGGATACACTTTTGATGCCGCTATAAGAGCTTTTATGAGACAAGACCCTGATGTTATGCTTGTGGGTGAGATAAGAGACGAAGAGACAGCCGAGCTTGCCATAAGAGCTTCCATAACCGGTCACCTTGTTATATCAACTCTTCATACAAACGATGCTGTTGGAGCTATACCAAGACTCTCAGATTTGAAGATCCCCTCTTATCTTATCGGAAGCGGTCTTTTGGTAGTTATAGCACAAAGACTTGTGAGAAAACTGTGCGAAAACTGCAAAGAAGAAACAGATATGGATGTAAAACAGCTTGAAAAAGAAGGTGTATCCATAGAACTTATAAACAAATATCCCGATTATAAAATATACAAACCAAAAGGGTGTAGATACTGCAGAAACACCGGATACAACGGCAGGATGGCCATAGTTGAGATTTTGGAAGTAAACAAATACATAGAAGCGATGATAGAAAAAAACGCCTCTGTTTTGGAGATACAAAACGAAGCCGTAAAAAACGGTATGACTCTTTTAAAAGATGACGGATTTAAAAAAGTTTTGCAAGGACTTACCACATTTGAAGAGGTCAAAAGGGTTATAAATTAATGCTGTTTTATGTAAAGTCGGTAACCGAAGACGGAAAAGAATCCAATGATATTTTGGAGTATCACGACTATGATGCTTTGATTGAAAGTCTAAATCAAAAGAACCTTATACCTATTCAGATATACAACATACCTTCATTTTTGTCATTTTTCATCCCAAAAGGGGGTAAAAAAGTAAACACAAACGACATTATAGAGCTTATGGAAAATCTGCACCTTATTATAAAATCGGGGCTTCCACTCTATCAGGGCATACTTGACATAGCATCAGATACAAACAACAAAAGATTTAGAAATATGCTTGAACAGATAGCATTTGACATAAACAGAGGGAAACCACTCTCGGAAGCATTTGAAAAATACAAAAAACTAATAGGCAGCATAGTCTTAAATCTTATAAAAATAGGTGAGGAAACCGGTGAACTTGAAACTACCCTAAAAAGAGCATCTGAGTTTTTAAACAAAATAACCGATTTAAAGAAAAAAACAAAATCAGCCCTTATATATCCATCATTTGCATTTGCTGCAATTACATCGGCAATGTTGGTATGGATGGTATATGTTCTTCCTCAAATGATAGAACTGTTTAACGAAATGGATGTAGAACTTCCACCTATGACCAGATTTATGATAGCTGTTTCAAATTTTTTAAACCATTATATTGTGCATATTTTGATTTTAACGGTAATTTTTATATCAGGTTTTATATATTCATATAAAAACTATAAAAAATTCAGATATTTTGTTGATAAAATGCTCCTTGGCATCCCGGTTATTAAAAATGTTATCTCAAGTTTTAACATGGCTTTTATATCTGAGTATCTAAGACTTGCTCTTATTTCCGGTGTTCCCATATTTAATGCTCTTGAACTATTAAAAAACAACATAGGAAACGAACTTTACAAAGAAGCATTAAATGATGCCAGCGAAGAGATTTCAAGCGGTGTTTTGATTTCTGATGCTTTTTCAAAAACCAAAATGTTTGCTCCATTTATGATAAGGATGATAAGTGTAGGAGAATCTGCAGGAACACTTGATAATCAGCTTAACCTTGTTTCAGATTACTATTATGAAAAAGTTGATTATTTTGCCCAGAACATCGGAAAGATTATAGAACCGGTTATGCTCATCATTGCAGGAGGTTTTATGGCATTTGTTATGATAGGACTTATGGGACCTCTTTATGATCTTATATCAAAAATAGAATAATTTACAGAAAAATTTGTTTTTTTTATAAAATTAATGTTATAATAGCCGATATATTTCCAATAAATCTAAAAGGAGTTCTTATGCAAAGAAGAGGTTTTACGCTGGTTGAACTATCTATAGTTCTTATCATTATAGGTTTGATAATAGGTGCCGTTATAAAAGGCAAAGACCTGATAAGAAGCGCCGAAGAGAAAAAGGTTTATAACAACTGGATAAAAGCTTGGCAGATAGCCTATAACACATACCAGGATAAAACAGGTTATGTGCTTGGTGACGGAACCGCTAACGGTGGAACTGCTGCAACTTATGACGGATATGTTGACAATATAAGACTCGATACTACTACAACCGTTCAGACAAGATTGAAACAGGTAGGTATAGATGTGCCTGAGAGCAATATCCCGGGAGTAAACGGAGGAGCATACAATGTAAAAGGCAAATATGCTTCAAACAGAGTTATTGTATATCTATACAGATTATACAGTCAAACAGAAAGAACAACTAAAAACAGACTTTATATTGTTAGCATGCCAACTGATGTAGCTATAGCCATAGACAAGATAGTTGACGGGCAGGTTGACCCAAGTTCCGGAGCATTCAGAAGATATCCCGACAATGCTACGGGAACAGACGGAACAAGCAAAACTTGGCCTGATGCACAAACTACAAAATTTATAAACTGCTCATTGGAGCTTTAATAAATACTACAACTTTTCAGTGCTTTTTTTGCACTGTTAAGTCAGCATTGTTTAATCTTCAAAAACTTTCTACATATAAAGCAATCATATTTAATCGATATTTTGTATAATTTCGGTTATATTTTCTACAGGGAGCATTATGCACTTAAAACTGGCCGTATTTGATTTTGATTCAACTTTAATGGATGGTGAGACTATAGATTTTTATGCCAAAGAGCTTGGACTCGAAGAAAAAGTAGCACATATAACCTCACTTGCTATGGAAGGAAAACTTGACTTTTTTGAATCTCTTATAGAAAGGGTTGAACTTCTAAAAGGACTCGAATATAAAAAAGTAGAAGAGATAAGCCAAAATCTGCCGTATACAAAAGGTGCAAAAGAGACTATAGCTG
>WFOM01000228.1 GCA_015488075.1 Helicobacteraceae bacterium
AAAGGAATTTTTAGTTATAACCGTCCCTGCTCAAGAGGTTTATAGTTGGCTAAAAGAGAACTTTATTTTTAGAAATCAAAATATACTTGTTGCATCAAAAGGTATAGATGCAAAAAGATTGAAGTTTTTAAACGAGATATATGAGGAGTTCATACCAAAAGATAACATTGCATTTTTATCGGGTCCTAGTTTTGCAAGTGAAGTTTTAAAAGATCTACCTACCGCTTTGGTTATAAACTCATTTAATTTAGATTTAGCCAAAAAGTTTAGCTCTTTTTTTCCTGATTTTATCAAAACATATATAAGTGATGATGTTGTAGGTGCTGAAGTGTGTGGAGCATATAAAAATGTTATAGCCATAGCCGCAGGTGTTTGTGAAGGATTATCACTTGGAAATAATGCAAGAAGTGCGCTTATATCAAGAGGACTTGTGGAGATGGCAAGATTTGGCAAAAAATACGGTGCAAAAGATGAAACGTTTTTGGGACTAAGCGGTGCCGGTGATCTCTTCTTAACTGCCACTTCAACTCTAAGCCGAAACTTTCGTGTAGGACTTGGTCTTGCAAAAGGACTTTCACAAGATGATATACTGCTTGAACTTGGTGAAGTGGCAGAGGGTATAGGAACAACTTATGCACTAAGGCAGATTGCAGACAAAGATGATTTGTATCTGCCGATAGCAAAAGAGGTTTTTGAGATGTTAGAGGGCAAGCATCCGTTAGAAAGTCTTAAAACACTTTTAAAGAGTCAGTGATGAAAAAGATAGCCGTTTGTGTATTTGTTTCTTTGGTAGTTTTTTTTGTATCTTATAGTTTTTTAAATTTTGAAAAATCATCCTTACTTGCTATAGTGGCTTTGCTTGTGGGTCTTTGGAGTAGTGAGACTTTGCCTCTTGGTATAGTTTCACTTCTTCCCATCATCCTTTTTCCGGCAACCGGAGTTTTAAACACAAAAGCAACCACACTCAACTATGCGCACCCTATTATATTTTTATTTTTGGGCGGATTTTTACTTGCTATCGGTGTTGAAAAAACAAAACTTCATATATACATAGCTAAAAAGATTTTATCTGTTTTTCCAAATACCCCAAAAGGGATGATATACTCTTTGGCTGTTACTTCCGGTTTGCTCAGTTCTGTTTTGTCAAATACAACTACAACACTGCTTTTGATTTCTATAGCTATTTTTTTAACAGACAATCCAAAGCTGAAAATGAGATTTGCTCTGGCAATAGCATACGGTGCAAGTATAGGAGGAATTCTGACACCCATAGGCACTCCGCCAAATCTTGTTTTGCTTGGGATTATGGATGAATCTGGACTGAAAGCTATACCGTTTTTTACTTGGATGATGCTTGTTTTTCCGCTTGTTTTTTTGATGCTTTTTGCAGTTGGAACATTGCTTGGCATAGGAACAAAAGGTATAAGTATAGATGTTTACAAAGAAGAGCTTGTTTTGAATTTTGAGCAAAAAAAGATGCTTGGTGTTTTGTTTGCGGTTATAGCTGTTTTGATGGTAAATGCACCGATAAAGCCTTACTGGAGCGGGCTAGGTCTTAGTGAAAGCGGTATTTTGCTTCTTGGAGGCATAGCTTTGTTTGTGCTGCCTTTAAATATACTCAAATGGGAAGAGGATTTTAAAAAAGTTCCTTATGCGATTATATTTTTGTTTGGTGCGGGATTTTCCATAGCAAAAGGGTTTGGTCATACCCATCTTGCAGATGACATAGCAAACACTTTGCTTGGCTGGACATCTTTTACACCTTTGTTACTGCTTTTGTTAACCGCAACACTTGTAACTTTTGCAACAGAGATAACTTCAAATACGGCTCTAACTTCTATAATGTTACCTGTTATCTACTCTGTAGCTCAAAAAAGCGGTATAGATACTACTCTTTTTATGATGGTAGCAACTTTGTGTGCAAGCTATGCTTTTATGCTCCCAATTGCTACCCCTCCAAATGCCATAGCTATGAGTAGCGGTGCGGTAAAGATAAAAGATATGATAAGATACGGTATAGTTTTAAATGTTACGGGTATAGTTTTGATAGTTGTTATGGCTTATGTTTACTGGAGGTTTTTTGTTTAAAG
>WFOM01000229.1 GCA_015488075.1 Helicobacteraceae bacterium
TACATCTAATTTGTTATAAAATTAGTAAACTAAAGACTAAAATTTAATGACGGTAGGTGAAAGATGAAAAACAACAGCCGAAGAGCTTTTATGGAAAAAGCATTTGGTGCGGTTGCGGGAGTAGGCGCTATAGCTTCACTGTATGCCATGAAAAAAACATGGGATCCGCTTCCGAGTGTAAAGGCTGCAGGGTTTACTACCCTTGATCTGAGTGCTTATGAAGGCAACAAACTTGTAACTGAAAAATGGAGAGGAAAACCTGTTTTTGTTTTGAAACAAACTCCTGATATGGTTGAGGTTGCAAAGAAAAAAGGTGAGCTTAAAAGACTTATAAAGGTTGGCAATGACTATTATCTTGTTGCTCTTGGTCTTTGCACACATCTTGGATGTATTCCCGGATACAATCCGGATACAAAAAGCTTTCTTTGTGCATGTCACGGAGGAACTTACGACTCTACGGCAGATGTTACAAAAGCTCCGCCTCCAAGGGGTCTTGACATTCCGCCGTTTAAGATAAACGGAAACACCATAGTTCTTGGGGAAGAAGGTCCTGAATATAAACAGATGCTCAAAGAAGGCATCACATTAAGAGTGTAAGGATAGGTTATGGCACATTTTACTAAAGCTACAAGCATTCATGACTGGTTAAACCAAAGACTGGCTATAGATACAGTCCGCCGTGTTATGGCAAAAGAGTATTGGGTTCCAAAAAACATAAACTTCCTTTGGGCTATGGGTATGGTTATAGCCGTTACTTTTGGATTGCTTTTGATTTCGGGTATATTTTTGATGATGTATTATCAGCCAAATATAAAACTTGCATTTGACAGTGTAAACTATACCATCATGAAAGAGGTTGAGTTTGGCTGGCTGTGGAGGCACATACACGGTGTTGCCGCTTCTGTGGTGTTTTTAATCATATACATACATATGTTTACCGGCATATATTACGGCTCATACAAAAAAGGTCGTGAGATGATTTGGCTCTCTGGTATGCTTTTGTTTGTAACATTTTCTGCAGAAGCCTTTGCCGGGTATGTTCTTCCGTGGGGGCAGATGAGTTACTGGGCAGGTATGGTTATAACTAACCTTTTTAGTCTGGGCGATTTGCATATGAACGGCATAGTTGAGTGGATAAGAGGGGATTATGTTCCTTCTCAGGCATTTCTAAACAGATTTTTTATGCTTCATGTTCTTTTGCTGCCTCTTGCCATTTTGGGGCTTATAGGTCTTCATTTCGGAGCACTCAGGATCCCTCATGTAAACAACCAGGAAGGTGAAGAGATAGATTTTGAGGCTGAAGCCGAAAAATACAAAGAAGGAAACAAAAAAGAATCAAAAGTTATAGCATTTGCAAACGACTTTTTGTCAAAAGATCTTTTTATAGTTTCACTGTTTTTGATATTCTTTTTCTATCTGGTGTTTTACCATTACGAATTTGCCATGGACCCTGTTAACTTTGACCCTGCAGATCCGTTAAAAACACCGCCTCATATATATCCTGAATGGTATTTTCTGTGGAGTTATGAGATACTAAGACCTTTTTCGATAAACATAGGTTTGATAGCATTTGGTTTTGCTCAGGTAATTTTCTTTTTCCTTCCGTTTTTGGACAAAAGTCCAAATGCCAAGCCGGCACACAAAAGAGGTCTGTTCTTTGTATGGTTTTGGGCTATGCTTATAGATATGATAATCCTTACAGCCATGGGTAAACTGCCACCTGAGGGTATATTTAGCAAGATAGGGCTTGTTGCGGCACTGACATTTATAGGTCTTTGGATAGCTCTGCCGTTTATAACGAAAAAAGAAAAAGAGTTATAAGGAGTAGATGATGAGAGAATTTAAGATACTGGCTATAGTTGTGGCATTTACCCTTATAACCTACTATCTGGTAGAGCCTTATGCACATTCGCAAATGCATAAACACACAGAGTTTAACAACTTCGTATATGACGGCAAAGATGATATAAAAGAGGTTGAAGATAAGATAGCAAAACTTGAAAAAGACAAAGCTAAAGCCGAAGATTTGTTAAAAAAAGCAAAAGATAACAAAGAAAAAGATGTCGCAAATGCCATTATAAAGCAAGCAGATATAGATTTGGCAAAAGCAAAAGATCTGTTAAAAAGAAAAAAAGAGTTTTGGGCTGAAGTTGACAAGATTGACAAGCTAAAAGGTAATGTGTCTGCCGGAGAAAACCTATTTTCAATGTGTCAGGGATGCCACTTTGAAGGTGCTTCAAATATGGGTGGAGTTACACCTCCAAGTTTGGAGCATGCCGGCAGTTTATATGATAAAAGATATCTTATAGCACTTATCAAAAATCCGGCTATGGCATCAAATGTAGATCACAAATTCAAAGACCCGTCAATGCATCCTATGGGACCTATTATGGGTATGATAACAGGTGACCAAAGTGTAGCGGATATCGTAGCATATCTA
>WFOM01000230.1 GCA_015488075.1 Helicobacteraceae bacterium
AATAGATTCTGTGGTATGAGTCTATTTAAAATCAAATAAAGAGGAAATATGGACAAAAAAAGCAATAACTCTTTTTCAACAGTATTGTCATTAGATCCATCCACAAATAAAGGTGTAAAAGGTATTTCCAGTTTTTTAACAAAAGATAATAATACCTTATACTCTAAGCATCAGTATGTGATCTCATATCTACAGACGACAAGTTTTATACATGCACAGATATCTATCAGTAAAAACATACCAGAAGAAGATATATATGATGCTATATACAACAAAGCCTATGATGAACTGGCACTTGATCAGGCTGTCGAATACAAAATACAGATTATAGAAACATTTTTCAATGTTGATGATGAAAACAGAAGTTTTCATGTATTTATAGCCGATCCAAATGAGATAGAAGAGATTTTCAAAGAAAGTATACAAAAAGTAAAATATATAGACCAGATAGTTCCATCTCCTCTTCTTTTTAAAACACTGTATTCAAAAAACATTATAGAAACTTCAGGTATAGACTGCTTTGTATATATTCAAGAAAATGATGCATTTTTAACTATATATAATGACAAAGAATTTTTATATGTTAAACATTTAAACTTTTCATTTAATGAAATGTATGAAAGATTTTGTGAGATAAGCGGAGAAAGAATCGAATATGAAGAGTTTAAATATTATCTTGAATCTGTAAACTTAAAAAATGACGATTCCGGAAACCTACCACACACTATAGCATTATACAAAGAGCTTATTTCAACTATACATGATGTTATTACATATGTCAAGAGAGCATATGATTTAAACAATATTGACAAAATATACTTTGGATGTTCACTCAATATTGTTTCAAAACTGGATGAAATAATAGAAGCCGAGATAGGGATACCGACATTAAATCTTGATTTTGATTTGGGTTTTGAAACAGAAAATGATATTTTTATAGAAGAACTTCACAAACTCTTACAGCTATGGGTTACGGTAAACGATGAAGAGAAGTATGACGTAAACTTTTCTTTGTTTCACAGACCTCCAAAATTTATAAAAAGAGAAAGTGGAAAACTTATCTTTGTAACTGCCGCTTCTTTTGTGCTGGCTTTTATATACCCCGTAGTATACTGGATTCTTGGAATATCTCAGAATATTTATCTCGACAATCTCAACTCAAAATACAAAGAACTGCATATAAAAAGAATTACACTTGAAGCTTCATTAAAAAACAAAAGAAGTGAACTTAAGAAATATCTTACACTTCTAAAAGATGAAAAAGATGAACTTGAAAGTAAAAAATACACATTATATAAGATCAACAGTATAAAAAATAGTTATCTTCTAAAAGCAAAAGAGTTGACGAATTTTTCACAAGATATAGGAAGATATAAAGTCAAAGTTGACAATGTGGCATATTTTGAAGACAACAAAACAGGTTCAGATTTCTTTAAGCACAGAACTTTTGTTTTTAATCTTGTATCATCAAAAAGTATAAGGCTTACAAATTTACTAAAACACCTAACAAAAAAATATGAAAACAAATACAGCTTTTCAATAGATGAAATAAAATTTGATGAAGATAAAAAACTCTATTTTACAGAGTTAAAGGCGGAAACATTATGAAAGTTCAGATAGAAGATTTCCTACAAAACATAGACAAGTCTTTAGAAGGCAAAGCACAAAAAGATATATATATGATATATATTATGATTTTTGCTATTATATTTGCTTTTTCTTATCTACTTTTTTGGGATATGTCGTTTCAGAGCTTTAAAGCAAAAGAAGCCCAGACACAAAAAGTTGAGGCAAAGATAAAACAGGATGAAGCATTTTTAAGACTCAAACCTGAACTTCAAATATCAAAAGTATCAAACCAGATAAAAAAAGTTCAGGCAGACTTGATGAAATATAAAGACTACAACAGTTATATAAAAACAAAGATAGAAGAGATACCTTTTTTACTGTATGATGAAAGGGTATGGGGTGAATATCTAAATTCTATAACAAAAAAAGCAAGAATATACAACATAAAACTTATAAAGCTTACAAACAAATTTAACTATACCAACCAAAAATTCGGTCATGTTTTGGATATAGACCTAAAAGTAACAGGTAGATACAGAAATATGATAAAGTTTATCAACTCTTTAGAAAACAGTGATCTGGTTGTTGATATACATGACATCAATATGACAGATGAAGGCAAACTGATAAATGATATGAAAATTTCTATATGGGGGATTGCTTACTGATGAAAAATATATATATTATACTTATTATGGCAATCAGTGCTTTTGGAAATATCCAAAACTTCAAAACTTTTGGTGATGTTAAACTTTATGTTGATTCTCAGGTTGAAGATATAAAGAAAAAAAGAAATGTAGTAAGCCAGAGAGAATTAAATAAAATCAAAAATATTTTTATATTTTTGAAGAAGAAAAAAGTTAAAGACAAAAAAACAAAAAGCTTTGCTTCAAATAGTTGTAAAATGCCGATCATACCGGCAAATATTACCAACAATACAAACCAAAAACAAATAAAAACGACTAATAAAATTCAAACCTTAAAGCTTTATGCCATAATGAACAAATCTGTTTTAATAAATGGCAAATGGTATAAACTGGGAGAGAAAGTATATGGCTACAAAATCGTAAAAGTAACATCAAAAACCGTAACTTTAAACAGAAACGGTAATGTAAAAACATTAACAACAAACTCTAAAAAATCAACAAAATAGGTAGGTAAGGAAAATGAAGTTAAAAAATCTAAAAAACAAAATCTTCTTGGGATTGATATCGGTTGCACTGTCGCAAAATCTATTTGCTATAGACTGCACTTATGAACTTTTTACAATAAGTTCTACAAAAGATACAAAAATTATAGATTTTATAGAACAACTCAGTGATGAATGCGAATTCAGCCTTATCATCACAGACCCGAATGCTCAGAAATTTTTACAAAGGCCTATAAATAAAACCCATATAAAAAATCTAACTCTTCCGGAAGTTTTGGACATCATACTAAAAGGTAACAACCTGACATATACTCTTGAAGATAATATATTAAAAATATCTTACCTAATAACAAAAACATTTGAAATAGACTATACTATTTCTCAAAGAAAAGGTCACGGAACAACAGACATAACACTCAGCTCACAAGTTTCTAACCAACTCCAAAACACTGTCGGCGGAAGTGCCGTAGGTGGTGTAGGAGGCGGTTCTGTCGGTGCAACCGGTGCTACAGGTGTAGCTGGAGGAAGCGGTGCAAATTCACAATCAGGCATAAAAATAGAATCTATTGACGAAGTAAAATTTTGGGCAAATTTAAGTGAAGAGCTTCAAAAAGTTTTAAACAGACCTGAAGATGTTTATAAAGCTCCAGCACCTATTATAGACAAAAATGCGGGACTTGTTACTATAACTGCCACCCAAAAACAAATGAAAAGAGCAGAAGAATACATAAAAAAACTTCAAAAAAGAATGCAGTCTCAAGTCCTTATAGATGTTCATATACTAACAGTTACTATGCAAAAAGGGAAAACGACAGGTATAGACTGGCAACAACTTTATACACTTCAAAATTTCCAGGTAAAATCTACTTTTGCAATAGGAACCGTAACCGCTACAGACGGAACACAATACAATCCTACAAACTACATAACATTAAAAGGTGGAGCGACCATAAAAGAAATTATAAAGTTTTTACAGTCTCAGGGTGATGTTTCATCTGTTTCTAATCCTAAGATTTTGACTCTTAACAACCAGCCGGCTTTGATAACGGTGGGAACAGAATACTTTTACAAAATACAACAATCAACAAATCAACAAGGCTCAACAGGTGGAATAGTCGCAACAACACAAAATGATGCCATACAGTCTGTATTTTCAGGTGTTTTGCTTGACATAACTCCTCAAATATCATCAGATAATACCATAACACTCAAAATAAATCCTTCTTTATCACAAACAACTCAAAATATAAGATTTCAAAACTCTGCCAACAGAACCATGCCGCCTGATTTGGACAGAAAACAACTCTCATCTGTTGTAACCGTAAAAGACGGCAACAGAATAATTTTAGGTGGTTTGATAAACACTAAAAAAACCAAAAAACAAAACAAAGTGCCGATACTAGGTGATATACCTGGCATCAGCTATTTTTTCAAAAGAGATGAAAATATTAAAGTTGTTCAGGAATTGGTTATAATCATAGAGCCTCATATAATCAAAAAAGAGAAAAACACCATATCTTTAAAAGACTTGGGCTACAGCGGTATAAATGATGATATCTTAAAGATGAACAATACACCTTCCATCACAAAAGAAAAAAGCAGTGAGGAAGATGGAAAGTAGTATATTTGAAAAATCAAAATCTGTTTTTTTAGATGTGGTTGATCCAAAAGATTATGTCCAGCTAGACAGAGTTTCTTTTATATATCAATCACTGAAAAAATCTGTCAGAAAACCTTTAAAAATGATACTTTTATACGGAAAGCCCGGGACTGGAAAAAGTATGTTTCTAGCAAAACTTCATGATGATTTATCAAAAATCCAGCCGGTTTTTTTATATCAACAGCCCATTATAGATAAAAGCGAGTTTTTCAAAACACTTGCAAAAGATATCTACAATATAAAATACAACGGTGAACTAAATTTTACACAGTTCTCAAAGATTATAGAGATGCATCATAAAGAAGAGAACGACATACCTATAGTTTTGTTGGATGAAGCTCAACTATATTCTTCCGATCTAATGGAAAACATAAGGCTTATTTCCGATACAAGAAAAATTAAATTTGTTATAACTCTTCACAAAACAAGCCAGGAAGATGTAATAGCAAAAGAGCACTTCCAAACAAGAATCTGGGAAACTATAGAACTTCAAAATGCTTCAATGACGGAGTTAAAAATATATATCCAAAAAAAACTTATGAAATCCAACTGTTTTGATATTGCAAATATGTTTACAAATAAAAACATCTCTTTGATTTTCTCTCTGACTGAAGGAAACTACAGAGAAACAAACAAACTTTTGTATACTCTTTTTGAAATCTACCAATGGTATGAAAAAAACGAACCGTCTAAAATCAAATATTCTTCCATCACAAACAAATATATAGAGATGGCTGCAATTCATACAGGAATTATAAATGGTTGATATAAGAGAACTTGAAAGAGAGTGGATAAAATACAAAATTAAAAAATATCTTCCTTTTGCAATTATACCTGTTGGTATTGTAGCTGTAATCGTTGTTTTTATTTCAATAAAAGATATAAAAAAAGATACATCACAAACTCCAAAACCACAACAAAGAAAAAACACAAAACAAACTATAATTGCAAATACACAACAACCAAAAAACGAGCTAAATACATCTGTAAAAAATAAAAACACCAAACAAACCACAGAAAAAGAAGAACAAGACAACCAAATAATATATGCTGCAAAAAATACACAAAAAGAAGATACAACTCAAATACTAAAACCTTCGCTTGGTTTTATAAAACGAATGAAACAAGAAGATATAACACCGACACCTTATAATGTATCAAGTCAAAATCTTATTACCAATTCACAAAGCAGTTTGCAAACCAACAACCAACAAAATCATGAAAAACCTGTAAATCAGCAAAGCCATTCTGTGGAAAATATACAAAAACAAACACATACAAATAAACCAAAACTTGTGATCAAAATAAAAAAGACAAACAAAGACAAGCAGCTTCAGCAGATAGAAAATAGATTTAAAAAGACAAACAATCCTGCATTAAGTTTATTTTTGGCAAAAAAATATTATGACATGAAAAACTATAAAAAATCATATGATTTTGCTCTTATAACAAATCAAATAAACAGTAAGATAGAAGACAGCTGGATAATATTTTCAAAATC
>WFOM01000231.1 GCA_015488075.1 Helicobacteraceae bacterium
CTTTTTTGTTCAGGATAGAGTTGATATCATCAAAGTTGTAAATGTTTTAAAAGAAAACGGTCTTTTGGAGCTTTTTTTTGATAAACCAAAAGAGGTTGTTTTGGAATTCAAGTCAAACACAACCCCTATATTTTTTGTAAAAGTTTTAAACGATGCATTAAGAGATATAGGTTATTACAGATTTATAACAAAAGAAGCAAGTTTAAATAATAGTGAATTTAGATGGAGTATCTCTTTTGTATCCGAATATGCAACAGACCCTGTCATTTTGGAAAACGAACTAAAAAAAAGTTCAGCATCCATCATAGATGTAAAAAGAAAAACACCTACAAACTGGCAATACACCATAGATATGTCAAATGCACACCTAAATGTAAAAAAACTTCAGGTAAGGGATGATTTTAAGGTCAGAAGTTCGCTTTATCCTTACTGGTTTGATGCCTCAAATGTTAAGAGTATAAGGATTTTAAGCTCAAGAAACAACAGCTGGTATCCTTACATTACATATTTTGACAAAAATCTTCATCTTATAAAAGTCGACAAGATAGACAAAAAAAAGTATGATGCGACGCTAAAACTTCCAAAAACAACAAAATATATAAAAATTTCAGATATTTACACCATGAAAAACATAAGAGGTTACCTTCTTATAAAACCAAGAGGGATTAGGTAGTAAGGATTGAGGTTTGAGATGATAATGATTATTAATTATAAATCACCGTTCACCAATCACTAATCACTAATTTGCTATAATTCCAAAAAAAATTAGGACTTGACTGTAATGTTTGACGAGATTGTATTTGACAGGATAGAAAGACTCCCGAAGTATGTTTTTGCCGAGATAAACGATATAAAAATGGATTTAAGGAGAAAAGGAAGAGATGTTATAGATTTCTCCATGGGAAATCCTGACGGCCCTACACCTGAACATATAAGAGAAAAACTGGTAGAGTCTGCAAAGAAAACCAAAACACACGGTTACTCCATATCCAAAGGTATCCCAAAGCTCAGGATGGCGATAGCTTCATGGTATAAAAGAAGATACGGTGTTGATTTGGACTATGAAACAGAGTGTGTAGCCACAATGGGTTCAAAAGAGGGATATAGCCATCTTGCATATGCCATAACAAATCCCGGGGATGTGGCAGTTGTCCCAGATCCTACTTACCCTATACACAGTTATGCCTTTATACTTGCAGGGGGCAATGTAGTAAAATTCGGGCTTGAATTTGATGAGCATTACTGGTTGGATGAAGACAAATTTTTTGAATCACTTGAGAGGGTTTTTAAAGAAAACTCACCAAGACCAAAGTATGTTTTGGTAAATTTTCCTCACAATCCTACGACAGTAACTGTCAGGCCGGAGTTTTACGAGCGACTTGTAGCCATGGCAAAAAAAGAAAGATTTTACATCATAAGTGATATAGCCTACGGAGATATAACATTCAACGGTTACAAAACACCGTCAATTATGTCTGTAGAGGGTGCAAAAGATGTTGCCGTTGAGTCTTTTACACTTTCAAAAAGTTACAATATGGCAGGATGGAGAGTCGGGTTTTTTGTAGGAAACAAAAAACTAATCGGAGCACTCCAGAAGATAAAATCATGGCTTGATTACGGAATGTTTACACCTATACAGGTTGCAGCTACAGTTGCACTAAACGGCGATCAGAGTTGTGTGGAAGAGATAACAAACAAATATTTTCACAGACAGCAGGTCCTGATAGAGGCTTTTTCCAGAGCAGGGTGGGATATAGAGCCAAACAATGCAACTATGTTTGTGTGGGCTAAGACACCAAAAGAGGTTGAACATCTAGGAAGTCTGGAATTTTCAAAAAGACTTTTACAAGAAGCCGATGTAGCTGTAGCTCCCGGGATCGGTTTTGGGGAGTATGGTGAAGGGTATGTAAGAATCGCTCTTATAGAAAATGACAAAAGGATTCGTCAGGCCGCTAAAAACATCAAAAGATTTTTAAAGCAGTTTAAAGAGGAAGGCAAATGATAAAAGTCGGCATTATCGGTGTTGGAACTGTAGGAGAGAGTGTTGCAAAAATATTAAAAGAAAACCAGGATGTCATAAGTGCAAGAGCAGGCAAAGCCATAGAAGTAAAGTGTGGAGTTGTAAGAGACATCAACAAAAAAAGAGATGTTGATATCCCCCTTTCAGCAAATGTTAATGATGTTTTAGAAGATGGTGAGATAGATATAGTAGTAGAGCTGATGGGTGGAGTAGAAGAGGCTTACAAAGTTGTTACAAAAGCACTTAAAAACAAAAAAGCTGTAGTAACGGCAAACAAAGCACTGCTTGCTTATCATAGGTATGAACTTCAAACAATAGCAAAAGATTTGCCTTTTGCCTACGAAGCAAGTGTTGCAGGCGGGATACCTATCATAAATGCTTTAAGAGATGGACTATCAGCCAACCATATAGACTCTATCATGGGTATAATGAACGGAACATGCAACTATATGCTTACAAAAATGAGAGACGATGGTGTAGGGTATGATGAGATACTAAAAGAGGCTCAACAGCTTGGTTATGCAGAGGCTGATCCTACTTTTGATGTGGGCGGGTTTGATGCGGCTCACAAACTTTTGATCCTTGCAAGCATTGCATACGGCATAGATGCAAAACCTGAAGATATACTTATAGAAGGTATTGAAAACATAACACAAGATGATATATCTTTTGCAAAAGAGTTCGGGTATGAGATAAAGTTGCTAGGTATCGCAAAAAAAGATGACACCGAAGTTGAACTAAGAGTCCACCCTACACTTATAAAAAAAGATGAGATGATAGCAAAGATAGACGGTGTAATGAACGGTATTAGTGTTATAGGTGACAGAGTGGGTGAGACACTTTACTATGGTCCAGGAGCAGGTGGAGATGCAACCGCAAGTGCCGTTATAGCAAATATCATAGAGATTGCAAGAGGCGGTGGAAGATCACCTATGTTAGGTTTTAACAGACCTATGGAAGGGAAGTTGAAACTTAAAAATACAAATGATGTAAGTTCAAGATATTATCTTAGAATAAATGTTGATGACAAAGCCGGTGTTTTGGCCAAGATAACAAAACATTTTGAAGAAAATTCTATCTCAATTGAGACCATGCTTCAAAAACCTATAAAAGACACCGCAAACCTTCTGATCTCAACACATACGGCAAAAGAGAAAGATATACAAAATCTTATAGAAGAACTAAGCAATCTTGCTTTTGTTAAACAAAAACCCGTAATGATAAGAATAGTTTAAAAGGTAACTTTTTTTTAAGAAAAAAACTGTATCATCATAAACAAAATTTTAAAACAAGAGCTTATGATGGGACAGTTAGATTTTGAAACTATAGACAGTGTATGCACATACTGCGGTGTCGGATGTGATATAGCCGCAAATGTAGATACAAAAAACAACAAAATAAAAAAAATTTTCGCCCACAAAGACGGAGTTGTTAGTGAAGGAAATCTTTGTATAAAGGGTAAATACGGTTTTGATTTTGTAACCTCTGTAAACCGTCTGAAAACTCCGAGAATCAAAAAAGATTTTTTAGATAAAAACCCTGAAATTTTTGATGCTGTAAAAGATAGTCTCAGTGATTTTGATGAAGAGTGGTATGAGTGTGATTTAGATACGGCAACAACTGCCGCTAGTTTAAAACTTAAAGAGATTCAAAAAAACTATGGTCCAAAATCTATATGCTCCATAGGTGGGGCCAGAACATCATGTGAATCAGCATATCTTTGGCAAAAATTCACCCGTCATACCATAGGCTCGCCACATGTTGACAATTGTGCAAGGGTTTGTCACTCACCAAGTCTTAAAGGGATGAGAACAACCATAGGCGAGGGGGCTGCAACAAATCCATACAATGACATATATGAATGTGAGTTTATGATAGTTATAGGCTCAAATACGACCGAAGCACATCCGATCATCGCCAACCGTATAGTTCATATGGCACAAAAACATGACAATCTGGCTGTAATTGATGTAAGAGAAATAAAACTTCACAGATTTTCCAAATACAAAGCGATAATCCCTCATGAAGCCAATCTTCTTATACTAAATATGATGGCTTATGTGATAATAACCGAAGAGCTGTATGATGAGGAGTTTTTAAAAGACAGAACAGTTGGATTTGATGAGTATAAAGAAAAGATTTTAAACGACCCTTATGCAAATCCGAAATTTTTTGAGAAGATCAAAGGTTATGAGTATCTTTCAAAAATGATACCAAAGATAGCAAGGGAGTATGCTTTAAAAAAATCTATGATATTTTGGGGTCTTGGTATAACTGAACATCTTGACGGCAGTTATGCTGTAATGGCTATAACCCATCTTGCTATGATGACCGGAAATATAGGAAAAGAGGGAGCAGGTCTTATGCCGCTTCGCGGACAAAACAATGTTCAAGGTGCTTGTGATATGGGATGTCTGCCTTATTATGACCCGGATTACCAAAAACCAAAAGAGATAGGACTTATGACTCCTGATTTGGTTGATGCTATGCTTGAAGGGAAGATAAAAGCGGTTTTAAATATGGGGGAAGATATAACACATATCCATCCAAATCTAAA
>WFOM01000232.1 GCA_015488075.1 Helicobacteraceae bacterium
GCCTTGGGTATGATGGATATGATGTTTGAAAAATACAACATCAAAAAATATACCGGCAAAAAGATAAAAGAGTTTGTCAGTGACGGTGTTGTTTTAGAGGATGATACCAAGATAGAATCTGACTTGACTCTATTTATACCTGCCGGTGAGGGGCACAGTGTTGTAAAAGATTCAGATCTACCTCAAAATGAAGCAGGTTTTATAAAGATAGATGAGTATTGCAGGGTAGAGGGGTTTGATGATATTTATGCCGTAGGTGATGTTGCGGAGCTTGAAGGTCCTTCGTGGAGAGCAAAGCAGGGGCATCTGGCAGAGGTTATGGCAAGAAATACCGCACATAATATAAAAGCGAGTATAGAAGGTGGTGGGAAAAAAAGTTATATAGAGCATATAAACATACTTTGTCTTATGGATACGGGTGACGGTGCCGCTTTGGTATACAGAGATGACAAAACTGCCAAAATCATTCCTTTGCCTTATATAGGGCATCTACTTAAAAAAGGGTGGGGATGGTATTTTAAAAACTCAAAACTAAATAAAATTCCAAGAATTCCGGGTATGTAATATGAAGATTGAGGGTTGAGGTTGTAGGATAAAGTTATTTTTTTGTATAATAACACAAACAAAACTTTGGAGAAGTATGATGAGAGGATTTGTAGTTATTGTATTTGTAATGGTGAGTTTTTTATATGCCGATGAGTTAGTATGTAGAAACCCTGAAGTTCATATAGTTTGGGATAAAGCGGTAAAGTCTACTTACAAAAATTGTAAAAAAAACGGTATGACTTACTGGTATAACGATAAAGGTAAGATAAAATCTAAGGTTAACTTTGTAGACGGAAAAGAGGAGGGTGAGTATGTCTCTTATCATGACAACGGTAAAGTTAAACTCAGAGTAAATTTTACTCACGGTCAAAAAAACGGTATACAAAGGATGTATTACAGTAACGGTGTGCTAGGTTCTGAAGTAAGATATGTCATGGGTAAAAGAGAAGGTGTTATGAAAGAGTGGGATGACGAGGGGTATCTCTACAGTGAGGTTTATTATAAAAACAACTATAAAGTCGGACTCAAAAAATATTATGACCATAACGGAAAAGTTGTAAAAACCGAAGAGTATAAGATGGATAGAAACCCTGTCATGTTACAGTATCTAAAATCAAAAGAGGAAGAGATCAAAGTTGATCTTGCAAAATACGGTCTTATGCCAAAAGATGCACCGGAAGAGGAGAGGATAAAATGAGTAAAACCGTTATATGGCACAACCCAAGATGTTCAAAAAGCAGAGAGGCATTGAAACTTCTTGAAGAAAACGGTGTTGAGGTTGAAATATTTAAGTATCTGGATGAAAAGGTGACAAAAGAGGATATTAAAAATATACTAAAGCTAATAGGTGCAAAACCAAGAGATATAATGAGAACAAAAGAAGCCGTCTATAAAGAACTCGGTCTTAAAGATGTGGATGATGATGAAAAACTTATAGAGGCTATGGTTGAGCATCCGAAACTGATAGAGAGACCCATAGTTATAAAAGATAACAAAGCTGTTATAGGAAGACCGCCTTCAAAGGTTTTGGATATTGTATAAATGCCCGTGTAAAAGCGGCAAAGAGTATGATGAGTGTTGCGGGGTTTTTCACAAAGGAAAGCTTCCAAAAACTCCGCTTGAGCTTATGCGAAGCAGATACTGTGCATATGTTTTGAATCTTACAGACTATCTTTTAAATACTGACAAAAATGCTACACAAAACGACAAAGAAGATATAGAAAATTTCAGTAAAAGTGTCGGTTGGATAGGGTTAAAGATAGTTGAGTGTTTTGATAATGTCGTGGAATTCAAAGCTTATTTCAGAGCAGACGGCAAAGTTTCTGTATTGCATGAAAAAAGTTTCTTTTCTTTTGAAGAGGGAAGGTGGTTTTATAGTGGCGGTGAAATTTTAAAAGCAAAAGCCGACAGAAACGAAACCTGCCCTTGCGGAAGCGGAAAAAAGTTTAAAAAATGTTGTTGGGATTAGATTTCCAGCTGTTCTATCAAAACTCCGTTATCTTTTAAAAACCGTGAAATCTCTTCACTTTCGTTGTATTCGTATTTTTTTGCATAAACTATCCTTTTTATACCGCATGCTATAATGTTTTTGCTGCATTCACTACAAGGCTCAAGTGTTACATATATGGTTGCCCCTTCTATGCTTATACCTTTTCTTGCCGCCCAGATTATGGCATTCATCTCTGCATGTATTTCATATGTTTTGCTCCAGTCGTGATGCTCTTTTGTATATTTGTTGTTCCAGTAGTCTTTACAGTTTATGTATCCGGTCGGAGTGCCGTTGTAACCTGTGCTGAGGATCCTCCCGTCTTTGACTATAACGGCACCGACCTGTTTTGATACACATTTTGATGCACTTGCTATCTCGTAGGCTATTTTTATGAAATTTTTGTCATTTAACATTTAACTTAAACCTTTTGGTTACTAAAATTATTTAAAGTATGGTATTATATCAAAAACAAATTTATAATTTTTGGAGACAAGATGGATACAAAACAGATAAAAAACCTGCTAAAAGAGTTTGATGAAAGTTCATTGTCAAAGCTGAAAATAGAAAAAGAGGGTTTTAAAATAGAGATGGAAAAAGCTGTAGGAGGAGTCGTAACGGTTGCTCCTCAACAAGCCGCTCCAGCTCCCGTAGCAACAGCTGCTGCGACTGCCGCTCCTGTCCAGAGTGAGGCTGCTCCTGCAGTTAAAAACGATAATGTGGAATACATACTTTCACCGATGGTAGGAACATTTTATGAAGCTCCAAGTCCTGATTCTCCTCCGTTTGTCAAAGTTGGAGATGTAGTTAAAAAAGGTCAGACTCTTGCCATACTTGAAGCTATGAAGATCATGAACGAACTTGAAGCGGAATTTGACTGCAAAATAGTTGAGATACTTGTAAGCAATGCCCAGCCGGTAGAGTATGATATGCCGCTTTTTGCCGTAGAGAGAGTTTAGTATGGCAGAAATCAAAAGGATTTTGATAGCAAACAGGGGTGAAATTGCCCTTAGAGCCATAAGAACCATAAAAGAAATGGGTAAAGAGGCAGTTGCCGTTTACTCAGCTGCAGACAAAGATGCACATTATCTAAAGCTTGCCGATGCCGCCATATGTATAGGAGCAGGTCCAAGCAGTGAAAGCTATCTTAACATACCTTCTATCATAAGTGCGGCAGAAGTAAGCGGATGTGATGCCATATTTCCCGGATACGGTTTTTTGAGTGAAAATCAGCACTTTGTTGAGATCTGCCACCATCACAATATAAAATTTATAGGTCCCACACCTGAAGTTATGGCACTGATGAGTGACAAATCAAAAGCAAAAGATGTTATGAAAGCTGCCGGTGTTCCTGTTGTTCCGGGAAGTGACGGTGCTATAGACAACATAGAAGATGCCAAAAAAAGAGCAAAGGATGTCGGTTATCCTGTTATATTAAAAGCTGCAGCCGGAGGTGGCGGAAGAGGGATGAGGGTAGTTGAGGATGAAAGCTACCTTGAGAATGCTTTTTTGGCAGCTGAAAGTGAAGCAGTTACCGCTTTTGGTGACGGAACAATCTATATGGAAAAATTTATAAAAAATCCAAGACATATAGAAGTGCAGATAATGGCAGATGCATACGGCAATGTTATCCACATAGGTGAAAGAGATTGCTCTATGCAAAGAAGACACCAAAAGCTAATAGAAGAATCACCTGCAGTCGTTTTGACTCCCGAAGTAAGAGCTAGACTTCATGAAGCCGCGGTAAAAGCAACAAAATATATAAAATATGAAGGTGCAGGGACTTTTGAGTTTTTGCTTGATAGCGATTTGAATTTTTATTTTATGGAGATGAATACAAGACTTCAGGTTGAACACTGTGTAAGTGAAATGGTAAGCGACCTTGACATAGTAAAACTTATGATAGAAGTGGCAGAAGGGAAAGAACTGCCAAAACAAAGTGACATACATTTAAGCGGTCATGCTATAGAGTGCAGGATAACAGCAGAAGACCCGGTTAGATTTTTACCGTTTCCGGGCAAGATAACCACATGGATAGCTCCTGGCGGAAAAGATGTCAGGATAGACTCTCATGCCTATGCAGGTTATATCGTTCCAAGCATATACGATTCAATGATAGGGAAGCTAATCGTAAGAGGAAAAGACAGAAACGATGCCATTGCCAGGATGAAAAGAGCTCTTGAAGAGTTTGAGGTGGGCGGTATAAAAACAACTATACCTTTTCATCTTAAAATGATGAACAATCCCGACTTTGTTCAAAACAATTTCGATACAAAATATCTTGAAAACTATAAAGGTTAAGACTAATTTGGCAGTCTTATAACCTTTATCTTCGCACTGTCTTTTAGTTTGGCAAAATAATCATCCAAAATATTTACTCTTTTTTCCATCATAACCGCATTTAAAACCTGATTTTTTACATCTTCAAAATTTATATCAGCCGGTTTTGCTTTTTTTGTTATAAAAAACATTATATAGGTTGTCGATGATTTTGGAATGATTTGTGTAAAATGGTTCTCTTTTGTATCCAAAAGAAGTTGTGCAAGTTGAGGCGGGATTTTGTCAAGAGGGATTCTTTGTTGGTGCTTTTTTATCTTTTGTGAGTAAAACATAGGGTTTTGCATCTTTTTTACAAGCAGTTCTTGAGAGTCTGATTCGTAAATGACAGCATCCACAAAAGATGGTCTTGAGAACTGCTCTTTGTGCAGGTTGAAATATTCCCTTAGTTCATTTTCGCTTGGTGCTTGCATCTTTGACATGGCTATCTGGGCATACAGTTTGTCATGCAGTAGTTTTTCTCTTA
>WFOM01000233.1 GCA_015488075.1 Helicobacteraceae bacterium
ACTCATAAAACTAAAAGAGTAGGTAGAGGTCAAGGCTCAGGAATGGGCAAAACTTCTACAAGAGGCCAAAAAGGTCAAAAAAGTAGAACCGGTTACAAAAGAAAAAGAAACTTTGAAGGTGGTCAACAACCGCTTGCAAAAAGAGTCCCGAAAGTTGGTTTCAATTCAAGAGTTGAAAAACCTTATGTTATAAATATAAACAAAATAAAAGCAGTAGCAGAGCTTGAAGAGATAACATTTGAAAGTATAAAATCTGTTCACAAAGTTTCAAACTCTGTTAAAAAGATAAAACTTATCGGTGAAGGTGCAAAAGATTTGGCATCTAAAATCAAAGATGAAAACATCACAACTTCAGGTAAGTAGTCGTGAATAAACAGTTGACAAATAAGATACTTATAACTATAGGATTCTTATTTCTTTACAGGTTACTGGCTTATGTGCCGGTTCCCGGTGTGGATGCTTCCGTAATCGCTTCGTTTTTCAACAACCACCAAAATGATGCTTTGGGTCTTGCCAATATGTTCAGCGGTAATGCCATAAGAAGACTTTCTATAATTTCGCTTGGTATTATGCCGTATATTACAGCTTCGATTATCATGGAGCTTTTGGCTGCAACATTTCCGGCTCTTGGACAGATGAAAAAAGAAAGAGACGGAATGGTTAAATATATGCAGATCATCAGATATGCAACCATAGTTATAACCATAATTCAGGCTATAGGTGTGAGTGTAGGTCTTCAGAGTCTAAGCAACGGTGGAAAATCTGCCATACTTGTTGATCATACTACTTTTGTTACACTTGCTGCCATATCTATGCTTGCAGGGACAATGCTTCTTATGTGGATAGGTGAGCAGATAACACAACACGGTATAGGTAACGGTATATCTCTTATAATTTTTGCAGGAATAGTATCGGCCATACCAAGTGCTATAGGAAAAACTATGGCTATGGTAAATACCGGTGCTATGAGCTTTTTGACGGTTATAGTTATACTTGCACTTATCATAGTAACCATAGGTGTTATCATTTATGTTGAACTTGGTGAGAGAAGAATCCCTATAACTTATGCCAAAAAAACTTTGATGCAAAACCAAAATAAAAGAGTTATGAACTATATACCTGTAAAAGTCAACCTTTCAGGTGTTATACCGGTTATATTTGCTTCTGCACTTTTGATGTTTCCTGCAACCATACTTGGAAGCAGCACAAACTCTGTGGCAAAAGCGATATATGATTTTATACATCCGGGAAGTTATACTTACAGTTTGTTTATGTTCTTGCTTATAGTATTTTTTGCATTTTTTTATGCCAGTATCACTTTTAATGCCAAAGATATATCTGACAATCTTAAAAGACAGGGTGGTTTTATACCGGGAATAAGAACCGGTGAAGCCACAAAAGAGTTTTTAAACGAGGTTGCAAGCAGGCTTACCGTAACAGGTGCTATATATCTTGGACTTGTGGCAACTGTTCCTTTTATCATTATAAAAGAGCTTGGTGTTCCGTTTTATTTTGGCGGAACGGCAGTTTTGATCGTAGTTCAGGTTGCTCTTGATACCATGAGAAAAATAGAGGCTCAGATATATATGAGCAAATATGAAACACTAAGTGCGGTTGGTCTGTAAAATGGCCATAGCACTTAGAAAACCAAAAGAGATAGAAAAACTAAGAGCCGCTAACAAAATAGTTGCGGGTGCACTAAATCTTCTAAGAGAGCATACAAAACCGGGTATAAGCCTAAAAGAGTTAAATGATATGGCTGAGGAGTATATACTAAGTCATGGGGCTACACCTTCTTTTAAAGGCTTATACGGTTTTCCTTCTTCGGTTTGCACTTCATTAAACGAAGTTATCATCCACGGTATCCCGACTGAGTATAAACTAAAAGAGGGCGATATCATAGGTTATGATATAGGAACATGTTTGGACGGGTGGTATGGTGATGCTGCCATAACAGTAGGAGTCGGCGAGATATCCAAAGAGGATGAAGAGCTTATAGCATGTGCAAAAGATACACTATACTATGCTATCGAAAATATAAAAGCCGGTATGAGATTTAAAGAGCTTTCGTTTTTGATGGAAAATTTTATAAAAGATAGAGGTTTTGTTCCTCTTAGAAATTTTTGTGGCCACGGAATAGGCAAGAAACCGCACGAAGAGCCTGAAATTCCAAACTATCTTGAGGGCAACAACCCAAAACAGGGTCCAAAAATAAAAAACGGGATGGTGTTTTGTCTTGAGCCTATGATATGTCAAAAAGATTCTGAACCGAAAATCTTGGAAAACGGATGGGATGTGGTTAGCAAAGATGGCCTAAGAGGTTCACACTATGAGCATACCGTTGCTATAATTAACGGCAAAGCCCAAATACTATCGCAAGAGTAAACGGAGGTAAAAATGGCAAAATCTGATGTTATTGAGGTTGACGGAAAAATCATAGAAGCACTTCCAAATGCAACATTTAGGGTTGAACTTGAAAACGGACATGTAGTGCTTTGTCATATAGCAGGAAAAATGAGAATGCATTATATAAAAATACTTCCTGGAGACAAAGTAAAAATAGAGCTTACTCCGTATTCGCTTGACAAGGGAAGAATCACTTACAGATACAAATAATTGAAATTGCCTTGTTTTATATACAGGTGATTTCGTTCTGCGACACTGCTTTTTATGAGAAATTGATATAAAACAGTTTTGAAATTTAAAGACAATCATCTACTCTCTCAAAAAGTTATAAAAAACTTATAGTAAAATATCAAACCAAATATTTTCAGGACATAAATAATGGTGCTAAAAATAAAAAGAATCAAAGAGATTAAAGAATACAGTATTGAAAAAGAAAATATAACACTGCTTGAAGCTCTAAAC
>WFOM01000234.1 GCA_015488075.1 Helicobacteraceae bacterium
AGATAAGCTGTAACTTTTTTACACATAAGAAATAAGAGTTGAGGATCAAGTGGGTAGTTAGTTGTAAGTAGAAAGGGTTAGAGATTGGTTTATTCATAATTTATTATCGATAATTATTATAATTGATGAGATAACTACTCACTAAATGCACCGACGGAAGTGAGTTTTTCGTATCTTTTTTGAAGTTTCTCTTCAAGCGGTATATCATTTAACTCTTTTATACTGTCCAAAAAGTAGTTTTTCAGTGCCAAAGCGGCATTTTCTTTATCTCTGTGAGCACCTATTAACGGTTCATCTATAACATCATCTATAAGGTTTAGCTGTTTAAGATCTTCACTTGTGATTTTGAGTGCATTTGTAGCAGCTTCAACCTTGCCTGGATCGCTCCAGAGTATAGCTGAGCATCCTTCAGGTGATATAACACTAAAAACAGAGTATCTCATCATAGCCAGTTTGTCGGAAACACCTATAGCCAAAGCTCCTCCGCTTCCACCTTCACCTATAACTACCGATATGGTAGTTGTTTTTAGTTTGGCAAGCTCAAGCAGGTTTCTGGCTATAGCTTCAGACTGGTTTCTCTCTTCCGCACCTATACCCGGGTATGCTCCCGGAGTGTCTATAAGCATAAGAAGAGGCAGGTTAAACTTCTCAGCGAGTTTTGCAACTCTTAGAGCTTTTCTGTAACCTTCTGGATGTGGCATACCGAAGTTTCTTCTTATCTTGTTTTTTGTTCCTCTTCCTTTTTGTTCACCAATAACTACAGTTTTTACACCGTCTATATAACCTACATAACATATAACAGACTCATCATCTCTAAAGTGTCTGTCTCCGTGAAGCTCATACTTGTCTTCAAGTATCATATTTATATAATCAAGTGCATAAGGTCTATCTTGATGTCTTGCAAGTTGGAGTTTTTGGTAAGGTGAGAGGTTTTTGTAGGTTTTTTCAACCTCTTTGTCAAGTCTTTTTTTCAGTATCTCAACTGCAGAAGTATCTCTTTTTACTTCTGCAGAGACTATCTCGTCCTGTATAGATTTTATGTTTTTTTCAAAATCAAGATAAGTAGCCAAAAAGTTCCCTTAGATTTTTTTAAATATAACCGCACCGTTTGTGCCGCCAAATCCAAAAGAGTTGCTCATAACTACATTTAGCTCGGCTTTTCTTGCTTCGTTTGGCACATAGTCAAGGTCACAAGACTCATCAGAGTTTTCATAGTTTATGGTAGGAGGGATTATACCGTCTCTCATAGCCATTACGGATATAACCGCTTCTATACCGCCCGCAGCTCCGAGACAGTGTCCTATCTGCCCTTTTGTAGAAGAGACAAGCGGAGCATTTTCTTTGCCTCCAAAAGCCTCTTTTATAGCTGCAGTTTCGTTTTTGTCGTTTGCAGGAGTGCTTGTTCCGTGTGCATTTATATAGTCTATCTTTGGATTTCCTGCCATATTGAGTGCCGCTTTCATAGCTCTTAAAGGTCCGTCAAGGCTTGGTGAAGTTATATGGCTTGCATCACCGCTCTCACCAAAACCTATAAGTTCGGCATAGATATTTGCTCCTCTTTTTTTGGCAGATTCATACTCTTCCAAAACCAAAGCACCTGCACCCTCACCCATGATAAATCCGTCTCTATCTGCATCAAAAGGTCTAGATGCTTTTTGAGGTTCATCGTTTCTGGTTGAGAGTGCTTTCATAGATGCAAATCCGCCTATACCGACACCTGTTATGGCACTCTCAGCCGCAACAACAAGCATAGCATCCGCACCGCCGAGCATAATGGTTTTGGCAGCTTCACTTATGCCGTGAGTTCCTGCCGCACATGCCGTAACACTTGAGAGGTTTGGTCCCTTTAGACCATACTCTATAGATATAAATCCTCCAAGCATATTAACAAGGGCTGAGGGTATAAAAAACGGAGAAATTCTTCTTACACCTTTTGTTTCAAGTATAACAGAGTTTTTCTCTATAGCCGGAAGACCACCTATACCTGAAGCCGCACTTATACCGAATCTCTCATAATCATACTCATCTATACCGCTGTCAGCCATGGCTTCTTTTGCGGCTTTTAGCCCAAGATGTATAAATCTGTCTGCTTTTTTCACCTCTTTTGGAGCCATTACCGAAGTTGGATCAAAATCTTTTACTTCACCGGCTATTTTGACAGAGAAGTTTGTCGGGTCAAACAGTGTAATGGTGTCTATACCGCATTTGCCTTCACATATGGCTTTAAAACTGCTTTCTTTGTCGTTACCTACCGCATTTATCATACCAAGACCGGTTACTACAACTCTTCTCATAAAAATTTTCTCCATAGAATTTTTAAAGCTCTTTTAACAATCCTTTTTATAGTAAAAAAGACTGCTAAAAGCTCTACCAAAAGGTAGAGTTTTTTAAGATTTTTTAGACTCTATATAGTCTATAACATCTTTTACCGTTTGGATTTTTTCAGCCTCATCATCAGGGATTTCGATGTCAAATTTTTCCTCTAAAGCCATTACCAATTCAACAACATCAAGACTGTCTGCTCCAAGGTCTTCTACAAATTTAGAATCTTCTTTAACCTCATCAGGGCTTACACTGAGTTGCTCAACCACTACCTCTTTAATATCATCAAAAAGTGCCATCATAGCTCCTATATTAAAATATAAAATCCCGAAATTATAACATATTTAACTTAAACGAGGTTTTAGATATGCTACATATACATTCCGCCGTTTACTTTTAATGTCTCTCCCGTTATATAGCTTGCACTGTCAGAAAGCAAAAATGCTATAGCTTCAGCAACCTCGTTTGGTGTTGCAAATCTGTTCATAGGGATTTTGTCGGTAAAAGATTTTTTTATATCTTCGCTTAAAGCATCCGTCATATCGGTAGCTATAAATCCAGGTGTAACACAGTTGTATCTTATGCCGCTTGTAGCTGCTTCAAGAGCGAAAGATTTTGTCATGGCTATAAGACCGCCTTTGCTTGCAGAGTAGTTTGTCTGTCCGGCATTTCCAGTTTCTCCCACAATCGAAGCAACATTTACTACAGAACCGAACTTTTTCTTTCTGGCATTTTTAAAAAACTCTCTGCACCCTACAAAAGCTGATGTAAGGTTAGCATTTATAACCTGCATAAAATCTTCTGTTTTCATTCTAAGGGCAAGTTTGTCGTTGGTTATACCTGCATTGTTTACAAGGTAGCTAAGCTCACCGTCACTGTCTATAATGGTTTTTATACCATCTATAAATGCTTTTTCATCACTTACATCAAATCCTATAACCGCAGCTTCACCGCCGTTTGCTTCAATCTCGGCTTTTACTTCGTCTGCCGCTTTTGCAGAGCTTCTGTAGTTTATCCATACTTTCAAGCCGTAACCTGCCAAAACTTTCGCAGTCTGGGCACCTATGCCTCTGCTTGCACCGGTTATCAAAACATTTTTTCCACTAAATTTCATGTTGATCCTTTATGTTTAGGTTTGAGGATTGAGGATTAATGGTTGAGTTAGTAGATATTAGTGAATAGTTCTTAATCACTAATGATTTGTAATTGATAATTATTACCATTTCGGAACTCAATCCTCAATCCTCAATCCTCAATCCTCAATCCTCAATCCTCAATCCTCAATCCTCAATCCTCAATCCTCAATCCTCAATCCTCAATCCTCAATCCTCAATCCTCAATCCTAAGTTATATAAGCGGATGGTCCATCTCTTTTGGTATATCAAGCTCCATAAGTTTCAAAACAGTGGGAGCTATGTTGTTTAAACCTCCGTCTTCAACCTTGTTTACTCCGTCAGCTTCTACAAAACACCAAACTTTGCCTACTGTATGGTTTGTAAGGGTATTACCCTCATCATCTTTCATCTCTTCACAGTTTCCATGGTCACTTGTCAAAACAAATGCATAATCTTTTTCTTTTGCCTTATCCAAAATCTTGCCCAACTGTTCATCAACACATTCAACAGCTTTTAGTGCCGCTTCATAGTTACCTGTGTGTCCTACCATGTCACCGTTTGCAAAGTTTACCACTATAAAGTCATACTCTTCATCCATACCTTTTAAAACAGCTTCACAAACTTCAGGTGCACTCATCTGTGGCTTTAAATCGTAAGTTTTAACTTTAGGTGAAGGTATCAAAACTCTTGTTTCGTTTTCAAACGGTTCTTCTATACCACCGTTTAAAAAGAATGTAACATGGGCATACTTCTCGGTTTCTGAAGTATGAAGCTGTCTTAGACCCGCTTTTGATACAACCTCTGCTATTGTGTTTTTAGGAGCTTCTTTTTTGAACAAAACAGGAAAAGTAAAGTTTTTGTCATATTCTGTCATGGTTACCACATCAACTTTTACCGGTTTTCTCTCAAAATGTTCAAACTCGTCACTTCCAAGAGCGGTAACTATCTCCCTCATCCTGTCGCTTCTGAAGTTAAATGTCAAAACTCCGTCTCCATCTTGCATACCTTCATAACCTTCAAATGCCGCAGGCTGTATAAATTCGTCTGTTTCACCAATGCTGTAAGAGTGTCCGACATAGCTTGCGGGATCAAAGTCGGTTTTTGGTTTTGCAAATGCAATAGCATCGTAACCTCTTTGGATTCGCTCCCATCTGTTGTCTCTGTCCATAGTGTAAAATCTGCCGCCGAGTGTTGCTATGGTTACATTTTCGTTTAGATGTTTTTGAAGCTTTTCTATATAACTAACTGCACTTGTCGGACTGACATCTCTGCCGTCTGTTATAACATGGATAAAAACTTTTTTGTTTTTTTCTTTTAGTATCTCTATAATGCCTGTTAGATGGTCTATATGAGAGTGAACTCCTCCGTCACTTACAAGACCAAGCAGATGTATGCGGTTGTGTTTTTTTACAAAATCTTTAAAAACTTCATTTTGCTCAAAACTTTTGTCTTCAAGAGAAAGTGAAATCTTTACCAAATCCTGATACATAATCCTTCCGGCACCTATAGTCATATGACCTACTTCGGAGTTTCCCATCTGACCCTCCGGAAGTCCTACACTAAGACCGAAAGTGTTTATAAGTGAATGCGGTGTGTTTTTAAAAAGTCTGTCATAAGTCGGTTTTTTAGCATTGTAAAAAGCATTGAAATCTGTTTTTGGCGAGTAACCTATACCGTCAGTTATAACTAAAATCGCTTTTTTTGCCATACTCTTTCCTTATTTAAACAGTGCTTCAAGTGCTTCAACACCCTCTTTTTGTTCCTCTTTAGGTGTATCCGTATCTTTTGTTTCAACCTCATCAAGCTCTATCTCAACACCTGTGAGCATAGAAGCTAGTCTTACATTTATACCGTTTTTGCCTATCGCTTTTGATTTTTGGTCAGCCGGCAGTTTTATAACAGCTTTTTCGGGTTTGTTTGTATGTTCGTTTCTTATAATCTCAACAGAGTTTATGATCGCAGGAGACATCGCTCTTGATACAAACAACTCCAAAATATCGCTGTATTCTATACAGTCTATACTCTCACCGTTTAGCTCTTCGCTTACCGCTTTTATCCTGACACCGTTTGTTCCTACGGTTGAGCCGACAGGGTCAACCTGTGGATGAAGAGATGTAAGTGCTACTTTTGCTCTTTGTCCCGGGATTCTTGCCGACTTTTCTATAACGACCGTTCCTTCTTGGATCTCAGGCACCTCAAGTCTTAAAAGTGCTTCCAAAAATGCAGGAGATGTTCTTGAAAGCTCTACATAGATTCCCTGTTCTTTGTCTACATGCAGCTTTCTTACAACGGCTCTTAAAATATCTCCGCTTTTAAAACTCTCACCTTTTATCCTGTTTTTTTGCGGCAAGACGGCTTTTATCTCGTCAAGTTCAATATATGTTGAGTTGTTGCCATCAACTCTTGTAACTCTTCCTGAAACTATTTTACCCACTTTTGATTTGTATTTTTTGTGAAGCTGATCTTCTACAAGTCTTTGTATATGGTATTTTAACTCTCTGTTAAGATTTGATGCGGCAGTTCTGCCGTAAGAGTTTATGTCGTATTCTTCCTGAAGTTCGTCACCCGGTTCTATCTGGTCGTCATACTCTTTTCTGGCTTTTGAGATTGCCACTACTGTTTTGCTTAGATGTTCATCTTGTAATCTTTCGTCATCATCGGCAACTACCGTTATGGTTCTAAAAACAGTTATCTTTTTTGTTTCCTCATCGATTACGGCTTCAAAATCAAAATCAGGGTCTATAACTTTTTTTGCAGTCTGAATAAATGCCTTTTTTATAGCTTCTTTTACATCTTCGGGTTTTAAACCTTTTTCGTTTGCTATGGCTTCGACTATATCTAAAACTTTTTCCATTACTCTTGCCTTTTTAGAGTTTCTTTAACACTTCAAAACTGTTCTTTGGGATTTTTCATTGAAGTGAAGCAGTTTTGAAATTATATCATTAATAAGTATTTTAGTCAATTTTGAATATAATATGCCAAAAAAACAAAAGGAAAGCAAATGGAACTACTTGTTGCCAGAAACGAAATAAACCAAAAACCAAAGAAGATAGAACTCTCAAAGATAGAAGACAAAGTTGAAAAAAACGGCAATGCCATATTTTACTTTGACAGAGAAAATTCTCACAAATCTCTGCTTGATTTGCAGGATCATTTTGAAGAAAAAGGATACAGCTTTTATATGGAAGAGATAAAATACGGTCTTGCAGACAACGAATACATCTACCAAGTCCACATCATAAAATAGGTTTGTTATGTCCAAAAAACTCTATATAGAAACTCTCGGCTGTGCCATGAATGAAAGGGACAGCGAACATATGATAGCAGAACTCAGAGAGAAAGAAGACTATACTCTTACTTCATCTATGGAGGAAGCCGACCTTATACTTATAAACACCTGTTCAGTAAGAGAAAAACCGGTTCACAAACTTTTTTCTGAACTTGGATACTTCAACAAAGTCAAAAAAGATGATGCAAAGATAGGGGTATGTGGTTGCACGGCATCGCATCTGGGAGAAGAGATAATCAAAAGAGCTCCGTATGTCAGTTTTGTTCTGGGGGCAAGAAATGTATCTAAGATAACAGAGGTTTTGCACAAGCCAAAAGCGGTTGAAACCGACATAAACTATGATGAAAGTCTTTATGCTTTCAGTGATTTTAGAAGTTCGCCATACAAAGCATATATAAATATATCCATAGGATGTGACAAATCATGCACATTTTGCATAGTGCCAAAAACAAGAGGTGAAGAGATATCAATTCCCACAGACCTGATACTGCAAGAAGCCCAAAAAGCGGTAAACAGCGGTGCAAAAGAGGTATTTTTACTGGGGCAGAATGTAAACAACTACGGCAGAAGATTTTCAGGCAAACATCCAAAAACAAACTTTACGGAGCTTCTTAGAAAAGTAAGTGAGATAGAGGGTCTAAAAAGGATAAGATTTACCTCTCCACACCCCTTTCACATGGATGATGAATTTTTAAAAGAGTTTGCCGCAAACGACAAAATATGCAAATCTATGCATATGCCTCTACAGTCAGGCTCTACAAAAGTTCTAAAAGATATGAAAAGAGGATACACAAAAGAGTGGTTTTTAAACAGAGTCGAAAAACTAAGAAGCTTTGTTCCTGATGTAGGGATATCAACAGACATTATAGTGGCTTTTCCGGGTGAGAGTGAAGAAGATTTTGAAGATACTCTTGATGTTATGAGAAAGGTTCGTTTTAATCAGATATTTTCTTTCAAATACTCACCAAGACCGCTGACTGAAGCTGCAGAGTTTACAAACACCGTTGATGAGGAAACGGCAAGCAGAAGACTTACAACACTTCAAAAACTGCATAACGACATAGTTGATGAGAAAAACAAAGAGCTCCTTGGAAAAACTTACGAAGTTTATTTTGAAGAGTTGAAAGAGGGTTACTTTGTCGCAGGAAGAAGTGATAATAATACCATTATAAAAGTAAAAGGCTCAGAAGAGCTTCTCGGAGAGTTTAAAAAAGTAAAAATCACCCATACAGGCAGAACAATAATGACAGGGGAGATAGTTGAGTAAAGAGCTAAAGAGAAAATTAGCTTTAATCTTTCTCCCTCCTGTGGCTTCTTTACTTATAAGAGTTTTGTATATACTGAACAAAAAAAGTTTTGATATAGAAAAACCGTCAGATAATTCACCTTTGATATTTGCAGTGTGGCACGGTGATTTGCTGATGCTTCCGTATCTTTACTTCCAATACAGAAAAAAACCTTTTGCAAAAGTAATAATCAGTGAACATTTTGACGGACAGATAATTTCCAAAACGATAAAATATTTCAACCTCAAAACGATACGGGGCTCAACAAGAAAAGGTGGGGCAAAAGCACTTATAGAAGCTATAAGGGCAGTAAAAAACGGCTATGACATAGGTATAACTCCAGACGGTCCAAAAGGCCCAAGACACAAAGCAAACGACGGTGCGGCAGTTATCGCACAAAAAGCAGACACCAAGATAGTTGCAGTAAGAATAAAGCCTACAAAATACTGGCAGTTTAACTCATGGGACAAGTTCAAAGTTCCAAAACCTTTTGGAGAGATAAAATATTATGCTAAAATCATAGATGTAAAAAATTTAGAACTTAACAAAGCAAATGCTTTGGTTGAAAAAAGTCTGGGAAATGGAGAGTAAAACCAAATACATTATAATCTTTACGGTTGGTATAATAACTGTTTTTGCACTGTTTTTTGTAACAAACCCATCATATCAAAAATCTCTTGAAGCGAAGTTCTACTACAAAACAGGTGTGTATGACCTGGCATATACACTCTCAAGAGAGGCTTTTGAGCTTGACAATTACAACAAAATGGCAGCAACAATAATGACACAATCGCAACTTGCCATGGATTATGAAAAGTATATAGAGGAAGGAAAAAAATATCTAAACGATATAAAGAATATGCTAAAGCAGACATCACTTTCAGATGCTAACAAAGCAAAAATAAAACTGATGGCTGAGATAATGGTGGGTAAATACAAAAAACTCACACCTTCTGTTGCCATAGACAAAAATCTGCAACAAGAAGCAAAAAAACTATACCAAAATTTCAGGAAAATCCTTGAAAAAGTTAACAGATAAATATCTACTTGATTTTTTGGATTATCTAAAAGAGCAAAGAGGATACAGCGACCTTACACTAAAAACATACAGCACGGCTTTAAATGAAGCATTTGATTATATAGAAACTGAAAAAACAAAAAACACTTACAGACTAAACCTTGTTCCTTACAGATTTCACATAAAAGAAAATTCAAAAAAAACCATAACAAAAAAACTAAGTGCCATAAGAAGTTTTGCAGAATTTTTAAAAACCAAAAAACTAAAAGTAGTGATAAAAGGGGATGAATCTATAAAAGTGCCTAAAACACTTCCAAAACCTATAGAGACAAAATATATAAAAGAAGCGATACAAACAAGCGATGAAGAGACCAGACTTATAATAATGATGTTTTTTGGACTTGGTCTTAGGATATCTGAACTTTCAAATATAAAACTAAAAGATATTTCAAAAGAGTGGATAAGGATCAAAGGAAAAGGAAACAAAGAAAGAGATGTGCCTATTTTGGAAGAGATTTATGACAAAATAAACATTTATATAAAAAAATTTAATCCAAAAAGATACCTTTTTGAAAAAAATGGGGAAAAATTAAGCGAAAATAGAATAAGATATCTCATAGATAAATCTTTTAAAAAAATCGGCATAAAAGCAACACCTCACCAG
>WFOM01000235.1 GCA_015488075.1 Helicobacteraceae bacterium
TTTCTTTTACTTTTCCATAAATAAGATATTTTTTATCTTATTTAAGCTTCACATAAGAAGAATTGTTTTATCTCATCTTAACCCATTTTTGGATAAAATCGCAACAATTTTTTAACAAAGGGTTAAAATGATAAATACTCTTCTTATAGAGATTGGTGTTGAGGAACTTCCTGCCGTTCCGCTTTTAAAAGAACTCAAAAACATAGAGAAAAAATACCTGAATATTTTGGAAAAATATTCGCTTGTTAGCGAGTTTGAATTTTATTATACTCCAAGAAGACTGATTGTCTGGCACAGAGAATTTAAAACCAAACAGGATGACAAAACCGAAGAGTTTTTCGGTGCTCCAAAAGCCATAGCTTACAAAGACGGAGTTCCTACAAAAGCCGCCGAAGGTTTTGCCAAAAAATGCGGTATAAGTGTAGAAGAGCTTAAGTTTACAGAAAAACATGGCAAAGAGGTTTTATATTACAAAAAAGAGACAAAAGGAAAAGATTCAAAAAATGTTCTAAACGATATAGTTAACGAATGGATATCATCACTTGATTTTGGCAAGTCTATGAGATGGGCAGACTTGAAAGAATCGTTTATAAGACCGGTAAGATGGGTAAATGTAATGCTTGGAGACGAGTTGGTTGAGGTTGAACTTTTTGGAGTAAAGTCATCCAAAACAACAAGAGTGCACAGACAGGTTAGTTTTGATGATATGGAAGTTGCTTCGCCAAAAGAGTATTTTGAAACACTTGAAAAAAACGGTGTTGTTCTTTTCCAAGACAAAAGAAGAGAGATTATTTTAAATGCTTTTAAAGAACTTGAAGAAAAAAACGGTGTTACTGTAGAGATAGATGAAGATTTGCTTGATGAGGTAGTAGCCATTACAGAGTATCCTACACCACTTTTGGGAAGTTTTGATGATGAGTTTTTGGTTTTACCTCCAGAAGTTATCATAACATCTATGAAAGAGCATCAGAGATATTTTCCCGTTTTCAAAGACAAAAAGCTTCACAACTCGTTTGTAGTAGTTTCAAATGCTTTTGTGGATGATTTTGGCGAAGTTATAAGCGGAAACGAGAGAGTTCTTCGTCCAAGGTTGAAAGATGCCATGTTTTTCTGGGAAAATGACCTTAAAAACGGTCTTAAAACTGAAGGTTTGGAAAAGATAGTTTTTATGGACGGTCTTGGAAGTCTCAAAGACAAGATAGCAAGAGAAAAGATTATAGGCGAATTTTTGGCAGACAAATACGGTGCAAACAAGACAAAGATTATAAGAGCTTTGGAGTTGGCAAAAGCAGACCTGCTTAGCGAAATGGTTTATGAGTTTACAGAGCTTCAGGGACTTATGGGATACTACTATGCCTCAGCTCTTGGTGAAGAGAAGGAAGTTGCAGTAGCTATAAAAGAGCAATACAGACCAAACGGAGAAAATGATGAACTTCCATCAACCGTAACAAGTTCACTCGTCGCACTTGCTATAAAATTTGATACTTTGCTTGGGCTTTTTAGTATAGGCAAGATACCATCAGGTTCAAAAGATCCGTTTGCATTAAGAAGAGCCGTTATAGGGATCATAAGGATAGTAAATCAGTTTGGCTACAACTTTGACATAAGAAAAGATTTAAAAGATTTGGCAAAAGGGTATAGTGAGTTTGATTTTGAAGTTTTGGAGAAGTTTATACTTGACAGGGTAAGAAAATACTACAAAGTTAACCCATCCGTTATAGAAGCCGTTTTGGAAACCGGTGAGAGAGATTTGCTTGAGATTTCCAAAAAGATAAAAGCTGTAGATGAACTGGTAAACAGTGATGGATTTAAAGATATATTTAGCACATTTAAAAGGGTTGCAAATATCTCTGTAGATGTGGATATAACAAAAGATTTGAGTATAGATGAGTCTTTGTTTGAAAAAGATGAAGAAAAAGAGCTTTTCGATGCTTACAAAAATGTAGCTTCAAAAACTTTTGAGAGTTATGAAGAGAAGTTGGATGCTTTGTTTGGTCTTAAGCCAAAGCTGGATAGCTTTTTTGACAATGTTTTGGTAAATGCAGATGATGAAAAGATAAAACATAACAGGCAAAATCTTGTAGCATCTATCTACAAATCTATTTATAGCATAGCAGATTTAAAAGAGATAACTATATAAGTATATGTATGATTTTGCCATAGTCGGAGGCGGTATAAACGGTTTGGTTTTGAGCCGTTTTTTAAAAGAGTATGGTAGTGTGGCAGTTTTTGAAAGAGATAAAACAGGAGCCGGAGGAAGCGGTGCCGCCGGTGCATTTCTATCCCCCAAGTTTACAAAAGGCGGAGAGCTAAAAGAGCTTATAAATACTGCTTTGGATTATGCTTTTGAGTTTTATGGAAAAAATTACGGTGAGTATATCTCTTTTTATCCTCTTGTGCATATTGCAAAAGATGAAAAAGACAGAGAAAACCTGCAGGCATTTAAAAACCTTCATCCGGCTTATATAAAACAGGAAACTCCACCGTTTCTACCTGATGACGAGTATATTTACACAGAAAAATCAGCCATAGTAAATGTTGAAATTTTAAACAAACTTCAAGAAGATATAACATTAGTTTATGAAGATATCAAAGAGGTAAACTTTGGCGATGTATGTGTCTTAAACAAAAAGTATAAAGCCAAAAAAGTTATACTGGCTACAGGTGCATACTATCAAACTATAATCAACTTTCCTTTTGAGATGATACGGGGTATATGGGGACACAGGATAGATGTCAGGACAACAACTTGTAATGATGTGTCTGTTCACAGATATGTCTCTGTTTCACCCTCAAAAGACAGTATAGTTTCAATAGGTGCAACACACAATGTCCATTATCATCCTCAAACTTCAAATAATGATTATGATTTTAAAAAGGGCAGAGAAGAACTGATTCAAAAAGCATCCAAAACATTTCCTCTTGAAAATGTAAAAGTTGTAAAAGACTATGTAGGGCTTAGAAGCGGCAGTTTTGACTATCTGCCTGTTATAGGTGGTATAGTTGACATTGACAAAACTTTGAAAAA
>WFOM01000236.1 GCA_015488075.1 Helicobacteraceae bacterium
ATATGGTTTATACTATCGACAATATTACAAAATTGTCGGCTTGCACATCATGATAAAAAAAGATTTTAAATCCCTGAAAGTCGATCTCTTTTATATTTTCATCATCAAAAAAAGGTGATATTTTGTATTTTTCTATCTTTGTAGGGATGTTTAATATAATAGTATCAAGATAGAGTTTGAAGTTTTTTGTCATGTCGTATCCGAGCTGTTTTAGCATTTCGCTTAGTATAAACTTTAATCTTTCTTCATAAAGTGGGCTATTTGTTATCTGCATCTTTTTTCTCCTTGAGCCATTCGTCTATCTCTTTCATGGTTTGTGTGTAAGGTTTGAAGACTTCATTGTTGTTTAGATATTTTTTTACCTCTTCGTTTATCTCTTCAACCATTTTTTTCAAAGCTTCGTCTTGTTGCATATTATTACCTTTTCATCGATATAATTGCACAAAATTATATCAACGAAAAGAAAATTGATGAAAGAAAAAGCTTTACGATACCACTCATACCCAAAACCAGGAAAAACAGAGATATGTGTAAGCAAAGAGGTAGATACACAGGAAGAACTTTCGCTTGCATATACTCCCGGTGTTGCTGAACCTTGTCTGGAGATAGAAAAAGACCCGTCAAAAGTTTATGACTATACATCAAAAGGAAATCTTGTTGCGGTTATATCAAACGGGACTGCCGTTTTAGGACTTGGAGACATCGGTGCACTTGCAAGCAAGCCTGTCATGGAGGGCAAGGCGGTTTTGTTTAAAAAGTTTGCAAATATAAACAGTTTTGATATAGAGGTAAATGAGAAGGATGTTGACAAATTCTGTGAGACCATAAAGGCAATCTCCCCTACTTTTGGAGGTATAAATCTTGAAGATATAAAAGCACCCGAGTGTTTTGAGATAGAAAGAATACTCATAGAAGAACTTGACATACCTGTTATGCATGATGACCAACACGGCACGGCTGTTATATCAACAGCAGCTATAATAAATGCCACATATCTGAATAGCAAAGATATAAAAAAACTGAAAGTTGTTATAGTCGGTGCCGGTGCGGCAGCCATAAGTTGTGGCAGACTTTACAGACAAATAGGTATAGAAAACATACTTATGCTTGATTCAAAGGGACTCATACACAAAAACAGAGATGATTTAAACACATACAAAAAAGAATTTGCATATCAAAAACATCTATCAAGAGAAGAGATTTTCAAAGATGCCGATGTTGTTCTTGGTCTCTCAAGACCCGGAAGTATCAGGCTTGATGATATATCTTTGATGGCAAGAGAACCTATAGTCTTTACTCTGGCAAATCCTACACCTGAACTTTTCCCTGATGAGATAAAAAGCATAAGAGATGATGCCATCATAGCAACCGGCAGAAGTGATTTTTCAAATCAGGTAAACAATGTTTTGGGTTTTCCTTTTATCTTCAGAGGTGCACTTGATGTCAGAGCAAAAAAAATAAACACAGAGATGAAGCTTTCTGCCGCAAAAGCACTTGCTGATTTGGCACGAAAGGATGTTCCTGATTATATAAAAGATATTTACAAAACCGATTTGAAATTTTCAAAAGAGTATATAATCCCTTCCATTTTTGACAAAAGGCTTTTGGGTGAAGTCTCATCTGCTGTTGCAAAAGCGGCAGTAGATTCCGGTGTTGCAGGGGTAAAAGAGTTTGACATAAACTCTTACAAACATTCTATATCTATCTGAGTTTCGGGCAGAAGCTCTTCAACAGGAGGAGAAAACAAAAATCCCTGGGCATATCTGACTCCCGATTCTTTCAGAAGCTTTAATGTTTCCGTGTCATCGACAAACTCTGCTACATTTTCTATATTCATACCTTTTGAAAACATAACTATACTTTTTAGCATATGGTATTTTCTTTTGTTTGTTGCTATCTCATCAACTATGCTTCCGTCAATTTTCAAGATGTCTATCTCAAGATTTGCAAAATATGAAAAATTTGAGTAACCGCTTCCAAAGTCATCTATCAAAACTTCACATCCAAATGAATGCAGTTTGTTTATGAAGTCGGCAACAGTATTTATATCTGTTATATTTTCAACTTCAAGTATCTCTACATCTATTTTTGAAGCGGTTATAGGATCGCTTCCCAAAGTTTCAAAAAGGATATTGAGTGTAGATTCCTCCTCCAAATCTTTCATGGAAAGGTTTATGGAAAACCTGTATCTTGGATTTTTTTTGGCTGTTTGCATCACTTTTTCTATCATGATTTTTGTAAGCTTGTTGTAGTAGACGGTTTTTGAGACAATATCCAAAAACTGATACGGAAGATATACTTTTCCTTTGTGTTTTATCCTCATCAGTGCTTCATATTTTACTATCTTGCAACTTTGCAGATCAACTATAGGCTGGAAAAAAGGCACAACACCGTCAGATTCTATGGCTTCTTTTATCATAGAAAGTATGGTTATGTTGTTTTGAATGTTTGTCCTGAGATTTAGATTGTCGGTATATTCTATAACAGACTTGTTTGTATTTCTTTTTAGATGTTTGAGTGCCAAATCCGCATTTTCAAATACAGGTTTTATATCATTGTAGGCTATACCTACGCTTATATTTAGTTTTAGGTTGTCATAAAAAAATGTATGGCTTTGTATATCTGCAGAGAGTGAGTAAACATATTCCAAAACTTGTTTTTTTGGTGTGTTTTCAAACAAAACCGCAAATTCGTCTCCTCCTACCCTGTAGATTTTAAAATGTGCTTTGTTTTCAAAGAAGGATTTTATAAGTTTAGATACATCAAGTAAAACTTTGTCCCCGGTTTTGTTGCCGTATATATCGTTGATATCTTTAAACCTGTCAATGTTTATAAGCAGTATGGAAGGGTTTTTCAGTTTAGCTATATCTTTGTTTATGGAGTATCTGTTTCTTAGTTTTGTCAAAGTGTCATGATGTAGTATCCAGTCCAGTTCTTTTGCATCTTCTTCTATTTTGAGTTTTTGTTTTATTGATGCTGTCAAAAGGTATATAACACTAAGAAGCAAAACGGCAAGTATAAAAACCAAGATGCCTGTTTCATATTTTATATACTGTAAATCTTTTACATAAATATCTGAAAACTTGTGTAAAAAACCATTTAGCATTTGGTTTGTATCGATATTTTTTACTGTGCTTATATGTTTTATGATCAAAGGAAGATTTTTGTTCAAAAATTTTGAGTGTCTGTTAAATACCAAAACAAATTTTTTTTCATATTCGTTTTTTGCCAGACTCTCGGGTATGGTTAAAGTTTTGTTTTCCAACACAGAAACATCGGTAAGGTTTTTGGCAGAAAGATAGTTTTGTATGATTCTGTATGCCTCGTTGG
>WFOM01000237.1 GCA_015488075.1 Helicobacteraceae bacterium
AAAATACTATGAAGAAAAGAAGCCTTCTTTCAGCTTTTGCAGCACTTGCTGTTTTAAGTGTCGGTGCTTCAAGTGCTATGGCTTATGACAAAAATCCACCTTTTAGCCTTAAAAAACTTAAAAAATTCAAGGCTGAAGATGGAAGTTATGCTTATGAGCCTAAAAATGATATCAATGTATTCGTTAACTACGAGCTTGGTATGCACTGTGTCGGTTTTGCTATGGATTACTGTTGTGTGATTCCACCATACAACTCTATACAAGCTCAGGCGGTTAGATCCGGTAAAGACGGAAAACTTCCTAAACTTCTAACTCCGGATGATGAAATAAAACTTTATTACTACACTAAAGACAACTCTTACAGTGAAGGTAATAAAATGAAATACTGGAGTGTCGCAAAAGATACTGATGGTGACGGACACCTTGACTCTCCGGGAGACAATGTTGCAAACTATGTTTGGACACACTTGTTTATCTATAAAGATTTGGAAGGAACTGTTCCTGCAGGTGCAACAGACAAGGACAGACTAAGAGTAGGTAGACAAATACCTGTTAAAATTGATGCCGGTCCTAGTGGTAAACCTATGTCTGGCGGTTATCTTGACTATGCAGGTAAAGATGGTGGCAATGTTGTTATGACAGATACTTTGGTTCCGCCTGTTAAAAATGTTAAACTTGTTTTAACCGCATCACATATATGGGATGCTCTTGGACTTCCTTTGACTGCATTTAATGACAGCAGAAGAAAAGGGACTATAAGAAGTGTAACCGAGAAAGATTTCCAACCGTTCCAATACTCTACTGTTGAAGTTCATGACAGAACAGGTAAGCCTGTAAAATCTGCCGACGGTAGAATATACTCTTATTTTGGAACAAACCCTGTTGATATCCCTAACTGTTATGCTTGTCACTCAAGAAACGGTAAAGCTGCCCAAATGGCAAGAGATGAGGGTATAACTTACAGTGACAAAGAGTATAACTACTGGAAAAGCTACTCTGATGAGAGTGAATATATGGCTAGACTTTCTGAAGCCAGTATAAATATACTCGCACTTCATGATAAACATCATGGAACAAAATTCTTAAGCGATTACAGAGATAATGCTTCTGGTAACAGACTTGGTAAGATAGGTATGGTAAACTGTGCCGACTGTCACGGTGACAATGTTTCTGGTAACCTTCAAGAGCCAAGACCTACGGCAACAGGTTATAAAACCGTAAAAGCCAAACCTTTAACTGAAGCTATTCACGGATTCCACCTTGCTATGGTTCCTATGCCGGATGCAGCAGGTAGAACTCAAGCATGTCAATCTTGTCACCCTACACACTTCCAAAATCCAAATATGAACGACGACTCTAACCCATACAGAGTTACAGACAGATATGGTGAGGGTAGATTTGCCAAAGGTGACATAAGAAAATCCGGTGGTGGTTGTTATGTAAGAAGGGATGCTCACTCAAATCCACATGCTAAACCGCCTTTCTTCCTAAATGCTTACGGTAAATGGCAACTTGAAAATGTTGCTACAAGAGATGAGCATGGAAATAAAACTAAAGAGTTAAGAGGACTTTATTGTACAAACTGTCATACAAAAGTTGCACAGGCTTTCCAAAGATATGACAATATAACTCATGATTCAACTCAACAAGGTAAAACTTTAAGAAACAAATCTCTTAAAGAGATCATAAAAGTTGTTGCCGGTGGTGATGCTAAAAAATTTGCCGCTATTGCTGATGCAAAAGCAACAGGTAGCAATGAAGCTCTAAAATACTATACTGAGCATAAACCGCTTACACTAGTTAAAGCTGTAGGTAACAATTTACCTGCCGATTTAAGAATGTGGAATCATCCAAAAGGTCAAGAAGTTCCATATAATGTTGCAAGTGCAGGTAGTGACTGGTGGTTGGCTGCAAGTGAGCCACACTGTGCTGACTGTCACGCTGCTCCTTTTGTTGAGAGTGAAACAGGTGGTAAATATTTCCCAATTGACCAACCTAACAAATACTCACTATACAGATACTCAAAAGCTCACGGAAGCATAGCTTGTCAATCATGCCATGAGTCAACTCACGGACTTTACTCTACAAGATATGAAGGTAAAGAAAGAAGTGTTGATGTTACAACTCATGAACAAGCATTACAATACTCTCCAGACGGTAAATATGCCGGTCCTGTAACTTGTGCTGCTTGCCACACTGTAAATGACAAAGGTGTTCCTACTCTTCTTAAAGGAACAAAATATGCTAACGATTACTGGGCAGCAGTTACTTTGGCTCACTTTATGAGAGAAGGTGATCAAAAACTAAGTATAGAAGAGCTTATGGATAAATATCCATACAGCAAATCTTCTGAGATAGTAAAAACTAGCTGGAAATAATATATCCTCCTCCTTTTGGAGGGGATATCCTCATAAATTTATAAATATTTATCTTTCTGTTTCTCTTCTGGTTATCCATTTTTGTTAATATTGTTAAGTATTTATAAGTTTATTTTAAGGAGCATTGATGAAAAAAATATTTTACCTGTTGGTTATGGTTTCGCTAAGTCTAAATGCAGAATATGTAAAAGAGTATTTTAAAAACGGTAACCTTAAATCTGAAAGATATTATATAGATGGAACAAGAACGGCAACGAGTGAAGGTATAAAGCACGGTCTTGAAAAAGTTTACTATGTTGAAGGCGGTTTGGCATATGAGGTTAACTATGTAAAAGGCAAGAGAGACGGCCTTATGAAATGGTATGACAAAAAAGGGCATCTTATAAAAGTTATACCATACAAGATGGGGAAAATAGAAGGTGATGTTAAAAGATTTTTTCCAAACGGCAAATTAAAATCTGTGATGCATTATGACAATGACAAAAAAAACGGTGTTTACAAAGTTTATTGGGATAACGGCAAACCGGCACTAACTGTGAAATATGTTCATGGTAAAAAAGAGGGATGGCAAAAAGAGTATAAGTATAACGGAAAGCTTGATACTGATGTGTTTTATAAAAACAACTACAAAGAAGGCTATCAAAAATGGTATGATGATAACGGCAATGTGGTAAACAAAATAAAATATCTTCATGACAGACCTGTAGATATTATGAAAAAAATTGAAAAAAACAATACTCCTGAAATAAAGATAAAAGGGCTTGATTTTTCTCCTAAAAAACCAAGATAACTTTTTTTTGATAGAATTTCAATAATTTTTTTCCGGAGAGACAAATGGACAAAATGTGGTCAGGCAGATTCTCTGCCAAATCTGCTAAGCTTTTGGATCAGTTTAATGCTTCTGTTATGTTTGATAGAAAACTCTATAATGAAGATATAGAAGGCTCTATAGCCCATGCTACCATGCTTCAAAAGCAGGGGATTTTGACAAAAGATGAACTTCAATCTATAAAAGACGGACTTTCTCAGATAAAAAAAGAGATAGAAGAGGGTAGTTTTGAGTGGAAGATAGAAGATGAAGATCTTCATATGGCAATTGAAAAGAGGCTTACTTCTCTTATAGGCGATGCGGGTAAAAAGCTTCATACGGCAAGAAGCAGAAACGATCAGGTTGCAACCGATTTTAGAAGATATGTTTTAAAGTCAAACAAAGAGATCGTTAAACTTTTAAAAGATTTGATGCAGACTGTTTTGGATGTTGCAAAAAATCATACTGAGACTATAATGCCTGGTATGACACATCTTCAACATGCACAGCCTGTAAATTTTGCATATCATCTGTGTGCATATTTGTCTATGTTCAAACGAGATGTAAACAGATTTGAGGACTCTTATAAAAGAAACAACATTTCTCCTCTTGGATGTGCCGCACTTGCCGGAACACCACACAATATCGACAGAGAATACACAGCAGAACTTTTAGGGTTTGATAGTGTCAGCATAAACTGTCTCGATACTGTAAGTGACAGAGATTTTGCTTTGGAGATACTCTTTAATATTTCTACACTTATGATGCATATATCAAGACTCTCAGAAGAACTTATACTCTGGTCAAGCTATGAGTTTAAGTTTATAGAACTAAGTGATGAATACAGCACCGGCAGTTCTATAATGCCACAAAAGAAAAATCCCGATGTGCCGGAACTCCTTAGAGGAAAAACAGGTAGAGTTTACGGAGCTTTGGTTTCACTTCTGACTGTTATGAAAGGCTTGCCTCTTGCTTATAACAAAGACACCCAAGAGGATAAAGAGGGAGTGTTTGATGCTGTTGAGACCGCTTTGATATCGCTAAAGATATTAAAAGAAGCTATAAAAACCATGAAGGTAAATGAACAAAATATGTTCAGTGCTTCAAAAGTAGGCCATCTTAGTGCTACTGACCTTGCCGATTATCTTGTTGAAAAATGTGGTATACCTTTTAGGGAAGCCCATTTTATTACAGGAAAAGCGGTTGCAAAAGCTGAAGAGCTTGGTATAGATTTAAGCGATATAGATTATAAATATCTAAAAGAGATAGATGAAAGAATAAAAGAGGATGTGATTGCTTATCTTGATATAAAAAACTCTATGAATGCAAGAGACTCGCAAGGTGGAACATCTGTAAAAAGAACAAAAGAACAGTTAGAGTATTTTGAAAACTATATAAAAAATATGGAGGTTTAAATGAAAGTAACTATAACACACAAAGAAGGTATGAAGTTTGAAGCAAAAACAGAAAAGTCAAGTTTTATCATTGACTGTCCTGTTATATCGCCTATAGAGTATTTTTTATCAGGTCTTATAGCATGCACCACTACAGATATATATATGCTTCCGCAAAACAAAGGAAAAACAGTCAAAAATCTCAGTGTAACAGGTGAAGTTGTAAGAAATGATGACCATCCGAGAAAATTCAACACACTTCATCTTACTTACAACTTTGAAAGTGACGGCACTGACGATGATGCAAAAAAATGGGTTATGGCTTCTATAGAGACATACTGTTCAACCATAAATACTGTCAGAGACTCGGTTGAGATAAGCTACTCCATCATACATAACGGCAATTCTGTCAAAGATAATGAAAAAGTTATCTCAGGGGGAGGAGGCAACTATAACCTTGGTGATATAGATGCCTGCTGTGCTAACTAGTTTTTTTCTGGTTAGCCGTATATTTTTTTGTAAATATCCATCCTTTTTGTAACTCTTCTTAGATAGTGTTTAGGTTCATCATATCTTAAATCTCTAATCAGTCTTTCATACACTTCAGCAGGGGTAAGCCTATTTATAATTTTTGCTGCTTCTTTTACATTGTATCTGTGTGTAAAAGCCCATGCTATATTTCCGGCACCGGTGTTATATGCTGCTATGGCACAGTAAAGCCTGCTTATCGGATTTTTTATAGGTTTTAGATATTTGTAGTAGAGCAGATAAAAGTAAGCCGTTCCAAGTTTTATGTTGTTTTTTGAATTGTAAAGGTAGTATCTAGAAGGTATCTTTTTCTCTTTGTATATAAAAAAATAGCTGTCAACTCCGGCAGTTCTTGGGACTATCTGCATAAGTCCGTAAGCAGGGACATAACTTGTAGCTTTTGGGTTAAACGAACTTTCGGTGTGCATTATGGCAAAAACAAGATTGATCGGGAGATTTCTTTTTTTTGCATAGTATCTAACTTCGTTAAGATAAAGTTTTGATCTTTTGTATGTTGTGTCGTTTGGTAACTTGACTTCCACTTTGTATATGTAAGCACCGGGAATTTTTGATCTTTTTGTTTTTATATTTTTCTCTGTTACATACTGCTTTACAAAGTTTTTCACACTCTTTTTTGTAGGCGGTTTTTTAAATACAACCGGTGCCAAGATAGGCTTGGCATCTACTTTGGCATCAGCTATGATTTTTGGCTTTTTAATTTTTGAAAGAGTCTGCTCAAGAGGGTCTGTTTTAAAAGCTGTTTTGGTATCTTGTGTAACTGTTTTTGCAAGAGCTGTTTTTAGTTTTTGTTTTGCTTCTTTTTCATTTTTAGCTATGGTTTCTATCACTATTTTGTTGTTTTTAAAATCAACTTCGCTTCTTGTTTTTAGGTCTTTTGAGTATGAGACAAACTTTTTTTTGGTTGAGAGCTTTGGTTCGTCCCATACAGCTTTTATTTTTTTCTTAAACTCTTTAAATGCTTTTTCCTGAGCTTTTTTATATGCATCAAAAGCATTGTATTGCTGTTTTTTGTATGCTTCAAACTCTTTTTGAATATCTTTGTAACTTTGGGCTTCTAAAAGTATACAGCCAAAAACCAAAAATATAAAAATTTTTTTCATTACAGATTTTCCTTAGGATTTGAATCGCTGAAGTGTCCCCATTTCAGTTTTCCGCCACCAAGTATGTGAAAGTGCAGGTGTTTAACCTCCTGACCACCGTCATCTCCCACATTGGTTATAACTCTGTAACCTGTTTTGTCTATGCCAACTTCTTTTGCAACATCCTGTATAAAAGAAGTCATCCCCGCCATAGTTTCCGGACTTACTTCATTAAAGCTGTCTACATGGATTTTCGGTATGGCAAGTATATGTATGGGTGCTTTTGGATTTATATCATGAAATGCCAGAAAGTCATCATTTTCCATAACAATGTTTGAAGGTATCTCTTTGTTTACTATTTTACAAAATATACACATGGCAACTTCCTTTTTATTTTTTTATATTATACTCATAAAAAAATTAAAATTGGAAAAAAATGAGATTTTTTATAGCATTTTTTTTAATATTTAATCTTTACGGTGCAACCAGAACATCATATCTGATGGGAACATTTGTAACCATTAAAACATCTAAAGCAGATAGAGAGTTTATACAAGACGGTTTTGAGATTGTCAAAGATATAGAGAATTCATTATCAACTTTCAAATCCTCTTCACCTGTTTATATACTTAATGAAGGCAAAAAGATAAAACCCGATTTGTATCTGAAAGAGATTTTAAAAAAATCAAAAGAGATATATAAAAAAACAGACGGCTACTTTGATGTTGCCATAGGCAAAATAACAAAAGATATATACGATTTTGGAGGCAAAGAGCATTTGCCTGCAAGTAAGGTAGATGTCAAAACAGACATAAAAGGTATAAAATCTTCAAACGGATATATCGTTCTTGATGGCATCAAGCTTGATTTTGGCGGTATAGCAAAAGGTTATGCGGTAGATAAAGTTTCTTCATATTATAAAAAATACGGTGTAAAAGCTATAGTGGCTCTAAGCGGAGATATAAGGTGTCTTGGCAAATGCAGAGTTTATATAGACTCACCTTTTAAAGAAAAAAGCTCTTTGTTTTATATAGATGCAAAAAGCGAGTTTGGCATATCAACAAGCGGTATATACAGAAGATATATAAAAAAGCAAAAATACAACCACATCATAAACCCATACACCAAAAAACCACAAACAAAGATAGTCTCTCTTTCACTTTTTGGAAAAACCGACAACACTACTTTGGATGCATTCTCAACAGCCATAGTTGCCATGGGATTTGAAAAAGCTCTTTTGTATCTTAAAAAACACAAACTAAACTATATTTTGGTTACAGATGACAAAAAAGTATATATCAACAGAGGAGTATACGGTATAAATCTAATCAACCACTCCGTATACCTTGTGTATGGCCATGAAAACAAGATAAAACATAAATATAAAAAGTAATAATGAAGATATAATTTTTAAAATGTATATAGAGGTTATATAC
>WFOM01000238.1 GCA_015488075.1 Helicobacteraceae bacterium
ACTATGTTGGCTTTTGATATATCTTCATTTGAGTCGGTTATAGCCTCAATCCTGTGGTATGCATTATAAAGACTTGGTCTTATAAGGTCGTTCATAGCACCGTCAACTATAACAAACCTTTTCTCACCGTTTGTTTTTTCATATAAAACTCTGGTTAAGAAATATCCACCGTTTGCAGTTAAAAATCTACCCGGTTCACAAACTATAGTCATATCAAGACCGCTTAGTGTAGAAAGAACAGCCTGTGCATAATCATACGGTTTTATCGTTTCTTCATCTTTGTATCTTATCCCTAATCCTCCGCCTATATCAAAAAACTTCAGGTCTATATCTATGGTTTTAAGACTTCTTACCATATCTGAAACGATAGTTGCGGCTTCTTTTATAGGCTCAAGTTCCGTAAGCTGGCTTCCTATGTGAAAGTGGATGCCTACCGGATTTAGGTTGTCTGAGTTTTTGGCTTTTATATACATCCTTTTTGCACTGTCCATATCTACACCGAACTTGTTTTCATGAAGTCCTGTTGATATGTAAGGGTGGGTTTTGGGGTCTACATTCGGATTTACTCTTATACTTATCCTGGCTTCACTTCCAAGCTCTTTTGCTATCATCTCGACTCTGTCAAGTTCGGCTTCACTCTCAACATTTATGTATAGTATGTCAAGTTTTATAGCTTCTCTTATTTCATCATCTGTTTTTCCCACACCGCTAAAGAGGATTTTGTATTTTGGCACACCGGCTAAGAGTGCTCTTTTAACCTCTCCTATACTGACACAATCAGCCCCGCTTCCCAGATTTGCAAAATGGTTTATGACACTTAGGTTTGAGTTGGCTTTTACAGCATATGCTATAAGAGATTTTCTTGCTTTAAATGCTTTTTTTAGTTCGTTAAACTGGTTTGTAAAATGGTCAAAATCGTAGATATACAAAGGGGTGGAATACTTCTTGGCCAAACTTTTAAAATCTAACATATGTTTTCCTGTTTTTTGGGGAGATTTTATCCAAAAACTGCTTAAACTATAACTTATTTATTGAAAATCAGTGAAAAGTTTTGGCTCTTTGGATACAAACTCATAATCAAAAAGTCGGACTTTGTGGGCATGAAGCATAACTCTTCTGGCATCTCTTCCGCCATACTCCACATCACCTATAATAGGGTGTTCTATATATCTAAGATGTGTTCTTATCTGGTGTGTTCTTCCGTAATGTATAACCACTTTTACTTTTGTTTTTTTTGAAGCAACTTCAAGAGGATACACTTCAGTTACAGCCGGTTTTCCCTTGTTTGATACATTTGAGTGGGCTTTGTTGTTTTTTCTTGTGGTCAGTATGGGTCTGTCAACAACAACCTCTTCACTTAGTATCCCTTCAACCCATGCTATATACTCTTTGTAAACTCTGTCATTTTTGAACTCTTTTATCGCTTTTTGTCTGAACTCTTCATCTTTTACAAGCATCAAAACACCGCTTGTTTCTTTGTCAAGTCTGTGAAGAAGCTTTGTCTCTTTAAACATCTTTTCTATTTCGTAAGAGTCGACAAAAGGAGGTTTGTCAACAACAAGTATGTTGTTGTCTTCGTATATGATTTTCGGTTTTTCTATACTCTCAACTTTAAATCTGGTTTTGACATCTAATTCACCTCTGGCTATTACTACTTTTTTGTTTCCTACATAAACTAAGCCTCTGTCTATAAGCTCTTTTGCTTTTTTGTTTGATATACCTTCTTGCTGTGCAAGTAGTTTGTATGCTTTTTCTTTAGGCATATTGTTTTATCCTCTCTATAATCTTTTTAAAATCTATATGTTTGTCATAATCTGAAGGCGGAGTATCTTTTGCCTTTAAAAGTGCTTCATATATCTCGTTTTTGTCTGCATATATGACATTTTTTGTGTATCTAAACAGCTCTTTTTGGTGGAAGTGGTGTTTACCGCTTATGAGTTTGCATCCAAAGTATGCAGCCTCTAAAGGATTATGACCCCCTACATCATCTCTGAATGCACCGCCTAGGATTGCCGTATCGGTTATAGCATATATATTGATAAGTTCACCCATTAAATCAACCAAAACTATATCTGTAGATAAACTTTTGTCTTTACTAAATCTACTAACACTTAGAGAGCTTTTGTCTAAAAGCTCATAAACTTCATCAAATCTTTCCGGATGTCTTGGAACAACTATAAGTTTTGAGTTGTTGTGTTGCTTTTTATACTCTAAAAAAGCTTTTAATATATACTCCTCTTCACCTTTGTGTGTGCTTGCGGCAGTTATTATCTCATATCCGTCAGGCTTTTTGTAATCTTTTGTTTTTTCTATCTTTGCAGAGAGTTTGAGATTTCCTACAACTTCTATGTTTTTAGCTCCCAGTTTTTCAAACCTTTTTCTGTCTGTTTCACTTTGTGCCAGTATAAGATCAACATTCTCAAATATTTTTTTGTAAAACCATCTCATTTTATAGTATTTTTTTTCACTTTTATCGGGAATCCTTGAATTTAGCAGCACAACTTTGGCACCTTTTAGCTTTGCAGTCCTCACAAG
>WFOM01000239.1 GCA_015488075.1 Helicobacteraceae bacterium
AGCTACTATCTGTAAAATTATAAATGGGATTATACCTTTGTATATATCCACCGTTGAGACCAGATTGTTACTGCTTCCTTTTAGGAAAAAAAGACTAAGACCAAATGGAGGTGTTAAAAAGCTTGTCTGGAGGTTTAATGCTATAAGTATTCCAAACCATACAGGATCTATCCCGAACTCTTCCAAAACCGGAACCAAAATAGGAACAACTATAAAACTTATCTCTATAAAATCTATAAAAAATCCAAGTATAAATATGCTTATCATACTCACTATGATAAAAATCCATACATCACCTATGTCGTTTGAGAAAAAATCAAGCACAAAATCAGTCCCGCCAAGTTCATTAAAAACCAAACTGAATGCAGTTGCACCTATAAGTATCATAAAAATCATCCCGCTTAGTTTTGCAGTCTCACTTAAAGCATAAGAAACAAGCTCTCTGTCAAGTTTTTTGTTTAAAAATGCAAGTATTATACCGCCTACAACACCAAAAGCAGCTGACTCGGTAGGTGAAGCTATACCTGCAAATATACTTCCAAGCACAAAAAACATCAATACAAACGGGGGAAACACAGAAAACAAAACCTCTTTGAAGTCTATCTTCTCATTTGTTTTTAATGCAGGTGCAACTTCAGGTTTGAAAAAACTGTATAAAAGTATATAAACCGTATACAACCCTACCAAAACCAGTCCCGGCAGAACTGCTCCCAAAAAAAGTTCACCCACACTTACATTCATCACATCACCAAGAACTATCAATATGATTGACGGAGGTATGATCTGCCCGAGTGTTCCGCTTGATGCTATTATGCCGCTTGAGAGGCTTTTGGAATATCCTGCTTTTATCATAAGAGGAAGAGCAATGATACTCATCATTACAACCGAAGCCGAAACTATACCTGTAGATGCTGCAAGGATTGCTCCCACAATCACTACACTGACACCAAGACCGCCTCTTACACCTTTAAACAGTTTTGTCATATTTAAAAGCAGTTTTTCAGCCATACCCGACTTTTCCAAAATAAGCCCCATAAGTATAAAAAGAGGAACAGCCATAAGTGTAGTGTTTGTCATGATACCGTAGATTCTAAACGGAAGTGCATCAAAAACACCAAGCCCAAGCTCCGGCAAAACAAGTGCAAATATTATGGCAACACCGCCAAAAGCAAATGCAACAGGTATGCCTGCTATCAAAAGTATAAGTGCTGCCAGAAACATAAACAAAGCTGTCATCGTTTCAGTTCCAAAATCTCATTTTTTATCTCACTTAAAGCCTGAAGTATCAACAAAACAAAACTCAGAGGAAGAAGTGATTTTACAATCCATCTAAAAGGAAGTCCTCCGGGATTGGATGATGCTTCATTTTGTATAAAACTGAGTTCTACAAAATGAAAGCCTATGTAGATTATCAGCATCGAAAACGGGATTATAAAAAACAAAAGAGAGAGTAAATTTATAAACGATTTTGTTTTCCTCTCAAGCCTGTCATATACTATGTCAACCCTTACATGAGATCCGGTTTTTAGTGTGTATGCTATACTAACAAGTATCACTACATCAAACAAATGCCACTCCAACTCCTGAAGTGCTATGCTTCCACTGCTAAAAACATATCTCATAGTAGCATCATATACAACCAAAACAACGAGTATAAAAAGTGAAAACATTGTAAATTTTGTAAAAAAATCTATAATTTTACCTATCATGATAAAACCTATATGAAGTTTGGTGCATCGTTTGCAAAGAGTATTATATCACCCTCTTTTGTTATTTTTCCTAAAATATCCTGAAGATTTGATTTATCTTTAAGTATGATTTTTTGCTGGATATTTATGTGTCTGTCAAAAAGCTCACTGTTTAAACTGCCGGTTATTATGGCTATATCAAACACTTCATTTATCTTTTTTGCAAGTTTTATATTTAATTCGTCTGTGCTTTCAACAAGTCCCGGAGTTACTATCACTTTTCTTCCGTTATGTAGACTGCAAAGTCTTATGGCTTCACTCACACCGTCAATGTTCCCGTTAAATCCGTCATCAAGTATAAATTTGCCTCCTGCTTTTATAAGCTGAAGTCTGTGTTCTACCGGCTGTAGTTTTTTAACCGCTTTTTTTATCTCATCTGTTTCAAGTCCGTAATACAAAGCAACCTTAATGGCTGCTAAAATGTTTAAAGCATTAAAACCGCCGAGTATGTTTGGTGCTTCAAATTCTACCAACTCATTGTTTATCTCTGTTTTAAACCTAAGTCCGTCCAAAGTTGCACTCAAATCTTTTATATCCTCTTCACAGAAAAATTCCACTTTTTCATTTGGTTCATCTGTTACACTGCAGTGTATAAAAGCTTTTTTCAGATTTTTAGATCCAAAAAGTTCCATTTTGGTTTGTTTTATATTTTCTATTGTTTTAAAATACTCTATATGTGCTTCGCCGACTTTCCCTACAACTACGGTCTCAGGATTTAAAAAAGTTGCTATTTGATATATATCCCCTCTTTCTCTTGCTCCGGCCTCTGTTATATAAAAATCGGTATTTTGAGGCAGATTTTGGTTTATGTCCGCTACTATCCCTTTTATCGTATTTACACTCCTTGGTGTTTTGTAACAGTTGTATTTTGCAGAGAGTATCTGATGAACAAAGTTTTTTATACTTGTTTTTCCGTAACTTGCGGTAATGGTGATTATCTTCAAACCGTAAACAGAGTTTAACTTCTTTTTCGCCTCTTTTTTGTAAACCGTAAAAAGATAGTTTTCTATGACCATTGAGCCGACATAAGCAAGAACAAGCGGGATAAACACACCGTATATCTCGCAGGTGTGTTTTAAGTAACATAAAAAATCCTGAAACATCACAAGGGCCAAAAGCAGTGCAAAAAATCTTTTTACCCTTGATGTCCATACAAGTTTTTTATCAAGTTTTTTGTGCCATACAAACAGTGCGGGAAGATAGGCAAAATAAAAAAATATAAAAAAATAAACTCCGGTTGTAAAGTAGGCTATAAAAGGAATGATAAAGTAAAATATATGCCAGAATCTTTTATGGTGTTTAAAAACAACCCTCTCTAGCCTGTAGTCATACCACTGAAGATTTGTTATAAGATAAAATCCCAAACATAAAACAAACAAAATGTTTGTCAAGACTGACATAAAAGGCAGGTAACTATCC
>WFOM01000240.1 GCA_015488075.1 Helicobacteraceae bacterium
AACAATGGTGGAGAGATTTTAAATGAAAATAATTTTATCAATTTTTATAGGATTTTATAGTATAATCTTTTTTAGCGGTTGCACAGCAAAGCTTACAGACCCTGATATAGATTTTAGACCGCCTAAGTATGTTGAAGAGATGCCTCCAAAAGAAAATGAGAGAAGTTTTTCAAATGAGGGCTCTATATTTGGACAGGGTGAAAACCCTCTCTTTAGTGATCATAAAGCTATGAAGGTTAATGATATAGTTACTATTGTTATAAACGAAGTTGCAAAAAGTTCTACTAAAGGTTCTAAGCAACTTCAAAAACAAGACTCAAGTGATCTTGGAGGAGGAATCTTTTCAAGCAGTGGTGCAAACGGTGCTATAAATAGTTCTATAAACACTATAAACGGTTTCTCAAATATAGGATTTAAGTCAACAACCAACAATAACTTTAAAGGTCAAGGAAGTGCTACAAAAAATGCATCTTTTAGCACAACGATTACTGCAAGAGTTGTAAAAGTGCTTGCTAACGGCAATATATTTGTAAGCGGTTCAAGAGAGATACTTATAGATGATCAAAAGCAGATCATAGAGGTAAGCGGTGTCATAAGACCTTATGATATAGACCAGTTTAACAAGGTAAACTCAAATCAGATGAGTGATGCCAAGATATTATACAAAACCGAAGGAGATGTAGACCGTGCGACTAAACAGGGATGGGGAACAAAACTTATACAGGCTGTCTGGCCTTTTTAGTCTGGTGATAGTTTTTGGCATATCTTTAAATGCCGGAAGTTTTGAAGATTTTAAAAAACAGCAGTTTGAAGCATATACAAAGTTTAAAGATGAAAATGATGCTGCATTCAGCAAGTATCTCAAACAACAGTGGGAAGCTTATGAAAAATTTGTAAGCAAAGCCGGATACAAAAAGCCAAAACCCAAAAAGATACAAAAAGCAATCCCAAAACCTGTAAAAGAGGTTGGTCCTAAGATAGTCATAAAAACTCCTCCGCCTCCAAAACCAAAAAAGATTGAACTTCCAAAAGAGATTGTGGTGGTAAAACCTCAAAAAGAGGATAAAAAAGAACAAACGGTAGAATTAAAAAAGATTGTTCAAAAAGATGTTAACTTTGATTTTTTCGGTTTGAAAGTAGGGCTTGACATACCAAAAGAGATAAAAAAAGCAAGATTTTACCCACAGTCAAAAAAAGGTATAGAAAACTTTTTTGCTTCTGTGGCTACAAGTAACTACAAACCTCTTTTGGATGAGATAAGAACCATAAAAAAATCTTTAAATCTGAACGACTGGGGGCTTTATCTTTTGGTAACAGATATAGGTAAAAACATATATCACAGAAAAGATGAGCAAAAACTTTTTAACTGGTTTGTCATGAACAAACTCGGATATGCTGTTAAAGTCGGACTATCAAACAGACATATAGTTGATATGTATTACTCAAAAGATATTATATACTCAACTCCAAATTTCAGATTTAAAAACAAAAGATACTATGTTCTTTCAAACTTTGCAAAAGGAAATGTAGGAAGAGTTCTAAGTTACAGGCAGGATTATCCCGGAAGCACAAAACCTATAGATATGAGACTGAAGTCTTTGCCGAATTTTCCGCAAAATAGGATTTTAAAAACTGTAAATTTCAGATTTATGGGTAAAACTTATACTATAGATTATGTTTACAACCAAAACCTTGTTGATTTTTATAAAACATATCCGACTGTTGCATATAGTGTGTTTTTTAACTCAAAAATGGATGAACTTACATACAATACTTTGGTAAAGTCGTTAAAAGAGAAGCTAAACGGTAAAAAAGCAAGCTACGGACTTAACTTTCTTTTGGCTTTTGTTCAGAAGTCGTTTAAGTATCAGATAGACCAGGAACAGTTTGGCAGAGAGAAGATAATGTTTCCTGAAGAGACATTGTATTTTGAAAGATCAGACTGCGAAGACAGAGCCATACTCTACTCAAGACTTGTAAAAGATATTTTTGGTATAAATGTTGTAGGTGTGAGGTATTTTGATCATATGACAACAGCTTTGTATGTTCCTTTGGACGGTGACAAGATAGTTTACAATCAGAGAAAATTTGTTTTGGCAGATCCTACTTATATAAATGCAAATGTAGGCGAAGAGATGCCAAAATATAAAAAAGTAAAACCAGAAGAGGTTATATTGGTAAAAAGATAAGTTTATATATGATTACCCAATGGTATATATTTAAGTATATTTGATGCCACTCTTCTAAAAAAACCGGCATCGGCATCATTATCATAGTATTTTACTTTTTTGTTGTCATTTTTACCTGACCATACTACATGGTATCTGTCTGTTAGGGGTATACAAGTTGCTATACATATCTTGTCTTTTTTCCTTTTTTCAAGTTTTAGTTCATAGGCATTTTCAGGTTGTGTAAAAAATCTGAAAATTTCTTTTGTATATTTTGTTATCTCTTTAGATTTTATAACTGCTACTGCTTCTGTATTGATTTTTCTGCTTCTTGGATCAAGGTTTGCAGAACCTATGATGAAGTATTTGTTATCTATAGTCATGGTTTTTGCATGAAGAAAAGTCTTTGGCGATTTGTTTTTAAAATATGTATGGTGTTTAAATATATATTTGACGGCATGAGGATTTAGCTCATACAGATGAACTCCAAGTTTGAGTAAATCTTTATGATATTCTGAGTATTTTGCATAAACGGGTATGGCGTCATTAGTTGCCAGTGAATTTGTAAGTATATATATCTCTATGCCTCTCTTTCTGAGTTTTTTTATGTTGTTCATTATATATCGGTTAGGAATAAAATAAGGGTTTATGATATATATCTCTTTTTCAACTTTATCCTGGGCATTTATAAAATTTTTTTCAAGGTGTGTTGATTCATCTTCTGCAGGGTTTAAGATTTTTGTAGGCAAATCATAGTATATGTGTGAATCTGCATATACAAGCGGAATATCTTCTTTTTTAAAGTATCTGTAT
>WFOM01000241.1 GCA_015488075.1 Helicobacteraceae bacterium
GATATCCTTGTTATAAGGTTTTTAACTGTTTCGTTAATTTCTACTATATCTTTTTTTAGATTTTGTATATAGTTTTTTGTTTGTTCAAGGCTATTTAGCTGTTTTATGGCCAGATTTTTTGAGTTGTGGGCTTCTTGTTTTATAATCTCTGAATTTTCCGTATCTGCTATACTTTCGTTGTAAGTGCTTTTTACATCGTTGTTAACGATTTCAAGACTTTGTTGCATAGTTTCTGAAATCTCTACAAGCTCAACGGCAAACTTTGCATTTTCTTCAACTACTTCATTGGCATCTGAGATATTTTGCACTATAACATTTACACTTGAGTTTATCTCTACCAAAGATTTTTGGGTGCTTTCTGCAAGTTTTCTGACTTCATCTGCTACAACCGCAAAACCTCTTCCGTGTTCACCGGCTCTTGCCGCTTCTATGGCTGCATTTAATGCCAAAAGATTGGTTTTGTCAGATATGTCGGATATGATATCCAAAACCTGTTTTATATCTTCTGCATTTTGTGTAAGTGATTTTAGAGAATTGCTTAGGTTCACTTCGGCCTCATGGGTGTTTTGTATATATTCTTCCAAAACGGCCATTTTCTTTTTTGTTTCTTCTATACTGTGGGTGATGTTTTTCAGGTTATCCAGCACTTTTGCGGAAAATTCAAGGTTTTTTTCGGATTCTTCCGTAATTATTTCAAGTTTGTTTGTAACATTTTGACTTATCCCTTTACCGTTATTAAACTCTTTTGATAAAGTTTCATACATTTTTTCTAAAGAGTTTGCTTTTATATTTAAAATTGATATAGTATCATTTAATTGTTTGATAGTGTTTGATATTTTTTGAGTGAAATTATTTACAAGTTCAACCATTTGTTTGTATTCCGATGAAAAGTTCAGGTTCAAATCTATCCTCTCCCCTGCTTTAAAATTAGATAGTGTTGATATGATTTTTTTTGCTACATCAACACCGTTTCTCTTTTCATCCAAATCATGGACGAATACGACTACTGCAATAAGCAATTGGATAACTTGTGAGACAGTGTTTTGTGTAAAAATAAAAGCATTTGCGATTAGCAGTGCGACTCCGACCCAGTGAACCAGTCTCATCCTGAAAAACAAAGAGTTCATAGCTTCTCCCCTTTTGTATTGATTAGATAATTTTAACATCTTTGTTAAAAAATATCAACTTTAAAAGTTTTTCAAAGTCATCACACTTTTGGTCAATTTTGGGGATGATTCTGAGTATGGCTTTTTTTACCGTAGGCTCTCTTATAGCACCGACAAAAAAACCTTCTTTTAAAAGTTTGTCTTTGATTTTTATAACTTTTTTGTTATCTCCTATAACAACAGGCAGTATAAGTGAGTTTAGGTCTGCATTCAATACCTTGTTAGCGATTTGCTGTCTTTTTTTTATCTCTTCTTTCAGACGGTTTTTGTTGTTTTGTATATATTTTAAAGCTTCATGTGCAAGAGCCATGTCATAAAGTGAGAGTGCTGTTGCATATATCAGAGGTTTTGCCCTATTTATAAGATACTCTTTTATATGAGATGATGAGAGTATATATGCTCCAAAGCTTCCGTAAGCTTTTCCGAGTGTTCCCATTTTTATAAAATTCGGCTTTATTTTTATACCGTAGTAGTCAAATATGCCAAGAAGATTATCTCCTATTACACCGGAGCTATGTGCCTCATCAACTATCAAAATAGCATTGTGCTTAACGGCAAGTTCAAATATCTCTTTTTTTGCCAAATCGCCGTTCATAGAGTAAACACCTTCTATGGCTATGATTTTTCTTTTTTTATCTTTATATTTTAAAAGTAGTCTTTGCAAATCATCTGTATCGTTGTGTTTGAAAAACTCTTTGTTTATATATCTTAAGTTTGTCGGCAGGATTCCAGAGGCATGATACTCTTCATCCATAAGCAAAATATCGTTTTTCCTGACAAGAGCTTCTATCAAAGCTACATTTGCACAAAAACCGCTTCCAACCACCACTCCGTCTTCAAAGTCGTTTAAGTAGCAAAGATCATCGGTAAAGTTTTTATGAATCTCATGATAACCGCCTACAAGCAATGATGCTTTTGCATTGTTGAACTCGTAGTTTTCTATGGTTTTTGAGGCATTTTTGTGCAAAGTTTTGTTTGAAGAGAGTCCCAGGTAATCGTTTGTTGCAAAATCTTTTATGTTTGTATCGTATATTTGCAGTTTTCTGTATCTGTTACTTTTTTTTAATGCTTTTAGTTCATCTTCATAAAAATTCACTTAAATACAACCTTGTCTCTTCCGCTTTCTTTGGCTTTATACAACAGCTTGTCAGCTCTGACATAAATATCTGTTGCACTTTCACCTTTTAGGTATTCTACCACACCAAGGCTAATGGTGATAGGAACAACCTTTTTGTGGGAACGGACGACTTTGTTGAGTTTTTGTGCAACTTTTACAGCCTGCGGAAGTTGTGTTTCAGGTAGTATGATGGCAAACTCTTCTCCACCTATTCTAAAGAACATATCCAAATCTCTTATAGAATCATGAATGATTTTTGAATACTCTACAAGCACCTGGTCTCCGACATCATGTCCAAATTTATCATTTATCTGTTTAAAATGGTCTATGTCAAAAACTATAAGTGAAAAAGTTCTTTTGTATCTTGAGCAAAATTTTATCTCTTCTTCCAATTTGTCATTAAAGTATCTTCTGTTGTATGTGTTTGTAAGAAAGTCTGTATTGTTGAGTTTTATAAGCTCGTGTCTGTAGTTTTCTTCGGTTGTTATGTCTGAGAGAACAACTGCATAAAGCTCTTTTGTTGTAGATATCTTTTCCACACTGATAAGATAATATTTTATCTCACCGTAGATATTCAGTTTTGCTTTGTGGTATAGTTTGCTATCCTTGGTTATGTAGTCTATCCACATTTGGCTCTTTATATACGGAGGTAGATAACCGTCTTCGTCAACAAAAAAATTGTTCAAGCAGAAGTGTTTTTTCTTGAAATTTTCTATAGAGTTTATGTTAAACACCTTGTAAAACATTTTGTTTGCTTCCAAAACACCGTTTGTTTTGTCTGTTATAATGATAATGTTTTTGTTGCTGTTTAGTATGTTTTTATAATACTCTTTTTGCTGTTTGAAAAATATGGCAAATATGATTGCCAGAATTACCAAAAATGCAAGTAAAGCAACCAAAAACATAAATACAAATTTGTTGGCAAACATATCAAATCTATCGTTTGAGATATATTTTAGATTTTTAAACAAAATTATAAAGATGTCTTGTTTGATTTTATACGAAAAAACAAGATACTTTTTGTCGGGATAAATCTTTGAGTTTACAATCTGAAGAAGTGTTTTGTTTGTCAAAAATTTTTTTATACTTTCGTTTTTATTTTCGGTATAAAAGGTTTGTATATTGTTGCCTTTTTTTGTAAGTATAACAAACTGCAGATGCTTGATACCGACATCTTTGAGTATATATTTTAAGTCTATTAAAATTTGTATATATATTTTTGCATTGTTTGTATCTGATGCGGA
>WFOM01000242.1 GCA_015488075.1 Helicobacteraceae bacterium
GTTTAAAATCTCATCAGTGGTTGTGTTTACAAGAGGCTTTTGCAAAGATTGTTCTATCTTTGTCAAATCGCCTATATACGATTCTACAGTTTTTTTGCCGAGGGCTTTGGTTATTGTTATATACTCCAAAAAAGCATCTAACTCATTACTCAAATCTTATCTCTTTGTTTCCTACTATAAGTTTGTCTTTTTCTTTGAGTATATATGACTCATCATCAAAATCAACATCATATATGGTGTATTTCATCAAATCTTTTGAAAGTTTTATCAGGTATCCCTCTTTTTCAAGAGCATAAACACTCTCTTTATACCTGCTTAGAGTCAAAAAATGGGCAAAAGGAAAATGCTGTTTTTTTACAACTTTTAAATTTTTATCCATAAGTATGATATCGCCCTGCTTTGTAGCAACATAAATGTTTTTGTCGTCATGTGTTATATCTCTGGCTTCTACATCAAACTTCACCTCTTTTGCTCCAAAAAGCAAAACTCTGTATGCAGTTGCGATAATCAACTTGTCATTAAATATATCAAAATATATAACATTGTTGAAAAACTCAGAAGAACTTACTATAATCGTTCTTAGTTTCTTTTTTAATTTTTTGTTTACTATGACGGCTTTACCGTCAAGTGTAAAAAACAACACCAAATCTTTCATAAAGTAAGGCTTTGTTATCCTTGCATCGTTTGCAAGTGCTTCATTACCCTGCAACTTGAATATTACTTTTTTTGTATCCAGACTATATAAACCTATCTCGTCATCTGCAAACAAAACAGCCAGAACATCACCGTCTGTTGATGCGGTTGCTACTGTTTTTTTCAAATCAAAATCTATAGAAGTGTTGTTGTCCATATCAACCAGAGAAAGCTTTCCGTCTATTGTAGAGCTTATAATGTATCTGTCACTGTGAGACAAAAGTTCATACGACTCATTTAAGTCTATATTTTTTATACTGTCATTGTATAGTATCTTGTCATCACCTACCAAAGCTATATCATTAGCTTTTTTAATAATGCCGTAATCAAGCTCTTTTGTCTCTTTCCAGTTTCCTGTTACATCTTCAGGTTCAAAATATTTTTTTGAACTGCATCCTGCTATAAAAAGAATGGCAAATACTATAAGATATATAAGTCTCAAACTATTTTATCCCGTAATGGTTTAAAACCTGTGCAAATTTCTTTAGCGAAGAAGCATCTGAAATCTTTGACAGTTTTTGTTTGCACTTTTTGACATCGCCTCTTTTCAAATCGATATATGCACTTTCAAATATAGCCAAATCTTTATACATCGCTTCAGGTTTGAGTGCATAACTGTCAAGTTTTGAAGCGGATGAAGTCCTGCTTGCCACTTCATAAGAGCTTAAGTCTGAGACGACCTGAAGTTTTTTCTTTGAAATCTCTTCCAGTTTGTCAGTATCATTATCATTTAATGCTTTGTAGTAAACATACAGCATATACAGTTTTTCACTGCTGTCTTTTAAAGTTTTAAGTGCTTGTTTGTCGTTTGGATTTTTCATAAGAGTATCAAGAGCTGTGTTTGCTTTTTCTATCCTGCTTTGTTCTTTTATGTCGTATCCCAGCTTTCCAAATGCAAACAAAACTATAACTACACCTATGGTTATGATGTATTTTTTGTATTTGGTAAAAAATCTCTCGGTTTTGATTGCACTCTCTAAAAATTTTTCCTCTGCACTCAGTTCTTCTTTTATAGCTTCAACATTATCTTTTAAACTCAAAACAAAATCCTTTAATTTTTTTGTAAAATAATATCAAATAAAACTAAACTGTTAGCTTATTTTGATATAATTATGTAAAAAGTAAAGAGGAAATTATGCAAATAGATGAAAAACTGCTTAAAAGACTCGAAACACTTTCGATGATAAAAATTTCAGAAAACAAAAGAGAAAGTATCATTAATGATTTGAGTGAGTTTCTAAATTTTGCAAACAATTTAAACGAACTTGACACTTCAAATGTGGATGACAAATTTGCAATGGATGAAAACCCTACCATAACAAGAGAAGATACACCTAAATGCAATACAGAGATAAATGAAGAGATACTAAAACGTGCACCTGAGAGTGCAGACCATTTCTTTATAGTCCCAAAAATTATAGAGTAGTTTTATGAAAGTATACGGCATAAAAAACTGTAACAGTGTCAAAAAAGCTGTAAAATTTTTAAAAGAGAATTCTATACCGTTTGAATTTGTGGACTTTAAAGAAACAAAACCGACAAAAGAGAAAATAAAAGAATGGACAGAAAAATCCGACATAAAAAAACTTTTTAACTCAAGAAGCACTACATATAAAAATCTCAAACTAAAAGAGTTAAATCTTGACGATGAAGCAAAAATAGAGTGGATGGCAAAAGAACCCTTGCTTATAAAAAGACCGGTTATAGAATACAAAGAGAAAGTATTGGTCGGATTTGACGAACAAACTTACAAAAAGGAACTGTTATGAGTGAAGAAATAGAAACACAAGAAAGAAGAGTTATAGATATAAAAAAACTTCTAAAATCTGTTATAGCATACAATGCTTCAGACCTGCATCTGGTAGTCGGAAGTGAACCGCAAATCAGAATAGACAAAGAGTTAAAACCTCTAAACCTTCCAAAACTGAATGCAAAAGATATTGAGGTGATGTCTTACTCTTTACTTGAAGACAAACAAAAGAAAGAGTTTGAAGAAAACAACGAGCTCGATTTCTCGTTTGAACTAAAAGGTATAGGGAGATTCAGGGCAAACTACTACAGAACCATATACGGTATCGGATGTGCTTTTAGGATAATCCCGCTTGAAGTTCCGACACTTGAGCAGTTTAATTCACCATCTGTTTTTAAAGATTTGACAAAAAGAGAAAAAGGGCTTATCCTTGTAACCGGTCCTACAGGAAGCGGTAAATCAACAACTCTTGCATCTATGTTAAATGAGATAAACGAAACAGAAAGAAAACATATTATTACCATAGAAGATCCTGTTGAGTTTGTTCACCAAAACAAAAAATCTCTTTTCTCCCAAAGAGATGTGGGACACTCTACAAAATCTTTTGCTACGGCACTTAAGTATGCTCTTAGACAAGACCCTGATGTTATCCTAATAGGTGAGATGAGAGATGAAGAAACCATAGGTGCGGCTCTAACTGCGGCTGAAACCGGTCACCTTGTTTTTGGAACACTTCACACAAATTCTGCTCCCGGAACCATAAACAGGATTATAGATGTTTTTGATTCAAAAAAACAACCACAGATAAGAGCACAGCTTTCAACTTCACTTGTAGCTGTCATATCTCAGTCACTTATACCAAGAATCGGCGGTGGAAAGGTTGCAACACATGAGATAATGATTGTAAATCCTGCCATTGCGAACCTCATCCGTGAAGACAAAGTTCATCAAATATATTCTCAGATGCAGCTTAACCAGACAGAAACAAAAATGCAGACACAAACACAGGTTCTAATAGAACTTTTACAAAAAAATATCATAACAAAAGAAAATGCCATAAAAAATTCAAACAGACCGGAAGAACTTATAAAACTTATCGGAGCAATGTAGCTTGAAATTTGAAGTAGAAGCTACAAGCTCAAATGCCAGGGCCTGCACTATAACAACAGAACATTCAACCATAAAAACACCTGTTTTTATGCCTGTGGGAACTGTCGGCAGTGTAAAGTCGCTGGATGTATATGACTTGACATCCACCCTGCAAACAGATATCATCCTTGCAAACACATACCATATGTATTTAAGACCCGGCGATGAAACGGTAAAAGAACTTGGAGGATTGCACAACTTTACAAAATACCCAAACAGTTTTTTAACTGACAGTGGCGGTTTTCAGGCATTTAGTCTCAGTGATATGAGCAAGCCTAAAGAGGATGGTATAGAGTTTAGAAGCCATATAGACGGCAGCAGACACTTTTTTACACCAAAAAAAGTGCTCGATATCCAATACAACCTTAATTCAGACATCATGATGATACTTGATGACCTTGTTGCACTTCCGGCTACAAAAGAGAGGATAAAGCTAAGTATAGAGCGAACTACAAAATGGGCAAAAGAGTCTATAGAGTATCATAGAAACAACCAAAAAGATGGAAGATGTCTGACAAACAACATATTTGCCATTATACAAGGGGGTATAGACAAAGAGTTCAGAAAAAAAAGTGCAAATGATCTGTGTGAACTTGATTTTGACGGATTTGCCATAGGAGGACTTAGTGTAGGTGAGCTAAACAACGAAATGTATGATACGGTTGAATACACAACACAGTTTATGCCAAAAGACAAACCAAGATATCTTATGGGTGTCGGAACACCTGAGGATTTGATTGAGAATATCTCAAGAGGTATAGATATGTTTGACTGTGTCATGCCTACAAGAAATGCAAGAAACGGCACACTTTTTACAACATTTGGCAAGATAAATATAAAATCTGCAAAATTTAAACTAGATACAAAACCTGTGGATGAAAACTGCTCATGCCCTACATGCAAAACATACTCAAGAGCATACCTTAACCATCTGTTCAGAGCAAGGGAGATAAGCTACTTCAGAGCTGCAACACTTCACAATCTTCATTATTATCTTACCTTTATGAAAGAAGTAAGAGAAGCTATACTGCAAGACAGATTTGAGGATTATAAAAAAGAGTTTTACTCCAAAAGAAGCTAATCCTCAAATATTATCATCTCATATATAGATTTTTTTGTAACAAGTGATTTTTCTGGAGGAACGGAGTGATGCTTGTTTAGTCTGTTTATCTCGTCTCTTAGAGTTGCTATCTCGTTTTCCATATCTTCCATCTGTTCTTTCAAACGAAGTATGATGTCAACACCGGCAAGATTTACACCAAGTTCCCTTGTGAGTCTTAGTATAAGTTTTATCCTATCTATGTCTCTTTGGGAATAAAGCCGGACTCTTCCGTTTGATCTTGACGGTTTTATAAGGTTTTCCCTTTCATACTGTCTTAGAGTCTGAGGATGTATATCAAGTATCTTTGCCACTACACTTATAAGATAAACCGGTTCGTCATAATTGTGATGCATCATA
>WFOM01000243.1 GCA_015488075.1 Helicobacteraceae bacterium
ATAATATTTATAAACTTTTTATTTTTCTCAAAAGATTCCTCCGATATAAGTGATGATACCGATTTGAGCAATGTATCTTTGTTTACTTCACCTGCAAATGCAAAAACAAAAACAAATAAAAAAAGAAAAATCTTTTTTACCATACACGACCTTTGTTATATTCTTTGAATTTACTCAAAGTTATCTTTTTTAATTCACCGTTTTCATATATAAATCTAAGAGGTCTTTTGTATTGGTAACTTGTTGTATTGTCATCCAAACCTATATCTATATAACCATGTCCGAAAGAAAGCAGATAATCTTTTGAAGCATTCAGTTCAAACTCGCTATCAAGCATCTTTTGATGTTTTTTCATATCCGGAAGTTCGATATATCCAAACCATACTTTTTGTTTCGGAATTATTTTTATGATATGTGTTTTTGAAATATTTGTCTCGGTTTGAGTGTTTAGATCTTCTGAGATATTTTCATCTTTTGATTTGTTAATATCATCTTTATATATATCGGTATCTGTGTTTTTTACTGTTTTCTTTTCTTCAACAGGTGGTGTTTTGTCTGATTTGCTTTGAAAAACAAGATACAAAACCGTTACAAAAACAAGTGTTATAACAATTATAATACTATTTTTATAGTTGTTCTTTTTTGATACAAACAATTCCACATTTGTATCATCTTTTAAAAGATTTATGCCAATTTTTTCATTTTCGTCAAAAAACTCTTTTGCCCTTTCTCTTAACTCCTGAAGGTCAACCTTGTATTCTCTTTCAAGTATCGATATAAAACCCATAACCTGTATACGAGTCAAGTCTTCAAAACTGTTGTGAAACAAAGCCTGCAAATTTTTTACAGATATATGTGTATCTGCATTTATTTTTCGTGTTCCTATACTTTTTAATTTTTCCAAACCATCCATCATCTCATCCTGTCTATGAGTATAGCACCGGCAACAGCAACATTTAAAGAGTCAAAGTTGTGCTTCATAGATATTTTTAAGGTTTTTGTAAGTTTTGAAACAACTTTTTTAGAAAGTCCTTCCCCTTCACTTCCCAAAACCAAAACCTTTTTATCTTCAAACACGGCATCTTTGACATCTTCACCGTCCATATCTGCACCGTATAGTCCAAATCCGCTTGTTTTAAAGTCATTTAAAACATCATATATGTTTTGCTCTATCGAAAACGGCATATCAAACAAGGCTCCCGTGCTTACTCTGGCAATAGAAGCAAGATTTAAAGTTTTGACCCCGCATGCTATAACGGCATCAACACCTAGTGCATATGATGTTCTGACAATTGAACCGATATTTCCCACATCTGTAATATTCGATAAAATTATAACAAAATTATAATCTAAAAAATCTCTGTAATCCTTAAGCTCTATATCATCAACTTCAGCTACAAAGCCTTGATGGTTAGATGTTTTTGCTATCTTTGTTGCAGCATCTCTTGGGATTCTTTTTAATTCGAAGTTGAAATTTTTTAGGTAGCTGTAATCTTTTTTATCTATATCTTTGGCAAGATATAGTGTTTTGATTTTCTCTGGATGGTTCTTTACAAGGTAATATACAGGCTGTTTTGCATATATTGTCATAGCACCGCTTTAAATGTTTTGGGTATTTTATCATAATTAATGCAATGAGTTGTATATCTCTTTAACAGATTTGTCGGTCAGTTTTGACAAAAGTTTTGCTTTTTGCTTTTTTGGAATATCCAAAGAGATTATATCCTCATAAGTTATGGATGAAGTGTTTTGTTTTTGAAAGGAGTTTATAACAACAACCCATTCACCTTTAAAATTACCTCCAAGTTCTTTTAAAAGCTCTTTTGGAGTGCCTTTGTAATAGTGTTGAAATTTCTTGGTTAGTTCTTTTGCTACAAAAATCTCACATCCGCTTTCTTTTTTATCTATCTCTTTTAAAAGTTTTTCAAGTCTGTGAGGTGATTCATACAAAATAGTAACATACCCGCTGTATAGTGCTTTTTCAAGTTCTGTTTCTCTTTCTTTTCCTTTATGTGGCAAAAATCCGACAAACAAAAACTCTTTATCTGCAAATCCGCTTGCTACATATGCAACCAAAGCAGCATTGCTTCCAGGCAATACATCATAAGCTATATTGTTTTTTTGACAAAACTCAACAAGCTTTGCACCGGGATCACTTACACAAGGAAGCCCTGCATCACTTAGATATACCACATTTTTTTCAAACAAACTCAAATCAACATTTTTTAAAAATTGATCTTCGTTATGTGAGTGAATAGATATAAACTTTTGAGGTTTTTGTATATCTAGGTTGTATCTATCTTTTAGAAGGTTTAGTAGCTTTTTTGTAACTCTTGTATCTTCGCAAAGAAGTATATCGGCTTCTTTTAGAGCAGTTAATGCTCTAAAAGTTATATCTTCTATATTTCCAATGGGGGTTGGAACAAAAGTCAACAAAGAATTAGTCTTTTATATTGTATCTCTCTTTAAATTTCTCGATTCTTCCTGTTGTATCAACTACTTTTTGACTTCCTGTAAAGAACGGATGACATTCATTACATATATCTATCTTTAAAGACTGGGCAGTGCTTAAAGTTTTAAAAGTGTTTCCACAAGCACAAGTAACTTCACATTCATGTAATGTCGGATGTATATCTTTTTTCATTTTTTTACCTTTTTACTACTCGATTATATACGAATAGTGATATTTATTTTCTCTCCCTATCGGCAAGGAGTTTTTAGAGACGGAATTATACCAAAATATTTTTAAAATCAACTTACAAGCTACCTTTTATCCCAACTTATCATCCCCCAATCCTCTAAACTTTGTTGCAACTGATCTAAAGTTTTATCTTTATGGCAGGCATAACAGGCATTTGTTTCTTTTGGCATATTGTATTTTTTGGTTTGAGCCGGTGTTACAAAACCAAAAAGGTGGCTTCTAACAGTCAGTGGTGATTTACCTGTGTGTCTTCCGATTTTTGGCATATGGCACTCAACACATAAACTACCTTTAGAGCTTTCTTTATGGTGCGTATGTGCGCTTAAATCTTTTTGGTGAGGACCTATTATTGAGCCAAAAGAGTGACACTTCATACATAGTTTGTTACCGGTGTTGTTTTGTGCTGTTGGCGCCAAAGTGTGAGGATTGTGGCAGTTTATACAAGTAATACCGTGTTTATACATCATAGAGTGAATATATTCGTTACCTTGGGTTCTATTATGTTTTCCACCACCGTTTGGATAAAATTCACCACTATCTTTTCCGCAGTAAAACGGTGCTACTTTTTTGTATTTTGCCAAAGGAAGCCCCGGCATAAAACCTTTTGGGTAATCTGTAGCATCCATCCACAAATCTTTCATACTAACCTTATCTAATCTTTTATCTCTATTTCTCATATGGCATTGGAAACAAACCTCATTTTGCCTAACCGGGTCAGCCAAAGATGCAAGGTAAACTTTATTGTCTGGATCTTTAACATGGTTTGATCCGGGTCCATGACAACTCTCACACCCTATTCCCGGTTCAACCCTCTTGCCTGTTGCCATAAACCCTACAAAATGGCATCCATCACAAACTCTTGATGTTGGAACTTTTGTGTTGTCATGAGGATAAGCTTCGTTATACCAATAGTGCCAAGTTTTATAGTGTTGCCATTTTTTTGTTTGTGAATTCCACTGATAATTACCTACAACATAATCCTCTTTACCTTCATAATCTTTTCTTATCATATATCTTTGTTTAAATTTTCCGCCAATGGTATATACAACATCTTTTAGAGCAAAGTTTGCATCACTTGGTAGTTTTGAAAAATCAGCAACAATTGCTTTAGGATCTTTTTTTACATCTTGGATCATCTTAGGGTGTCTTGAATGACTCCATTTGTCAAATTTGTCTTCATGACATTTTTTACATTTTAGTGAGCCTACATAAGTTGCATCTTCCTGTTCTTTTGGCTGAAGGTCTTTGTTTAGACTTACTCTTTCTTTTGAGAGCTGATCATAAAACGGAACAAGTTTTTTTATTTTTGGATATAAAAAAAACACAGCTGCTATAACAGATGCTACAAATAATAAAAATAAAACTTTTTTCATTTGGTTATTTCCTTATTTAGTTTAATACTGCTTAGGAAGTAAATTCCTAAACCTACGATAACGCTTAGTTTTTCTCAAACCTAAAAATGAGACTAAAGTCTCTACTCCAACTTCTCAATCCTCAATCCTTATAACAAAATTATACCAGAAACCGCAACTGCGGCACTCTCACTTCTTAACACCAGATTGCTGTCAAAACCTGCTACTTTGTATTTTTTGAGTTTTTCTTTCTCCTCTTTGCCAAAGCCACCTTCACTTCCAACCAAAACAGTTTTAACCTCATCCATATCCTTGATATTTTTTGAATTAAAATCAAGCACTACCAAATCATCTGCCGTTTTTAGAAACTCATCCAAAGTGTTATATTCGTCAAATTCCATAAAAACACTTCTTCCACACTGTTGGTTTGATGCTTTTAGTATCCTTTTTAATCTTTTATAGTCTATCTTAAAATTTTTTTGACTTCGTCTGCAGTATATAAAACTGATTTTAGACACACCTATCTCGTTTAAACTCGCTATAACTTTTTCTATAGATTTAAAATCAACGACACACCATGCAAGATGGAGGTATTTTTTGGGTTTTATCTCTTTTTGCTGTGTTTCTACCAACTCCAAAACAGCTTCTTTGGAGGATGCATCTACAATCTTGTAACTGTATAGTGTATTTGGATTTTCTTCATTTCTGAAGTTTATTATATCTCCAACTTTATGTCTTCTTACCTTGATGATATACTTAAAATCTTCACCTTTTAACTTTAAAAGATCATCTCCTGCATTATCGTTATATAAAAATATCATGACAGTTTTACAGCCAGAAAAGTTGTTACAAATACAAAAAAAAGATTTAAAACAAACAGTTTCAAAGCAAATTTTTTATAGCTTTCAAACTCATCTTTTAATGTTCGCTCCAACTTTTTAACCCTTATTCTTTCATTCGTTATCATTATAACCGAAGATATTATCATGACAACTATTGCAATGTTAAACTGAAATTTTAAAGCTGTAAGCAAAACAAGCCCGCTAAACACCACACCTCCAATTGTCGGAAGTGTAAGCATAGGATTAAAAACTATGACAAATTTTTTGTATCTGTTTATATCTTCAGCTTTTAAAAGCATATAAATCTGTATAAACAGCACAAAAATATATGAATATATCAGATATTTATGGGATAAAATCCCAAAATTTATCATATAATCCATTAAAACTGTATAAGTCCGTCTTCAGGGGACGATGCCGTTGCGTAAGGTTTCTTTGGTATTCTGCCAGCTAGATAGCTTAGTCTTCCGGCTATAACAGCATGCTTCATGGCAGTAGCCATAGCTATAGGGTCTTTTGCCTGAGCTATGGCGGTGTTTGTTAGCACTCCGTCAGCTCCAAGCTCCATTGCCCTTGAAGCATCACTTGCACAACCAATTCCTGCATCAACGATTACGGGAACACTTACAGCCTCTTTTACAAACACAACATTATAAGGGTTTTGAACACCAAGCCCGCTGCCAATAGGTGCAGCAAGAGGCATAACGGCATCAGCACCCGCATCTTCAAGCCTTTTTGCCATTATAGGATCATCAGAAGTATAGGCCATTATGGTAAAACCGTCTTTTTTCAACACTTCACATGCTTTTATAGTCTCAATTACATCCGGATAAAGAGTTTTTTTTGTGTCACCTATAACTTCAAGCTTGATTATATCTATACCTGTTGCTTCTCTCATAAGTCTGAAGGTTGTTATAGCTTCTTCTGCTGTTACACATCCGGCAGAGTTTGGTAAAAATTTTACATTTGTGTCTTTGAATGTATCTCTTAGATTTTCTTTGTTTGGATCTGTTATGTTTACTCTTCTTATGGCAACGGTTATAAGTTCGCTTCCACTTGCAAGTGTAGCTTCTTTTGTTGTTTCAAAATCTTTGTATTTTCCGCTTCCTACAATAAGTCTTGAGTTAAATTCATACTTTCCTATCTTTAGTTTGTCATCCATAATCAGCCTTTTTTATTTGAATTTATATCATCTATAGTTTATAAAAATCTTAAACCCTCTATCAAATCCTTTGGGGTAAGAGAAAAGTTTGCATTTTTATAATCGTTTGAAAGTTTTGCGAGTATAAGACTACCGTTTAATGCAGCTTCAAGTGCGGTATAACCCTGTGCAAGCAGTCCTGCAGTAATCCCTGCAAGCACATCTCCGCTTCCTCCTTTTGAGAGGTTGTTCTTTGCCATAGGATTTACAAAAAAACTCTCTTTTTGCCCTATAATCATATTTGCACCTTTTAAAAGCAAAACTGCATTTGGGTATCTTTGGCAAAAAAGCTCAACCAGTTCAAATCTTCTTTTTTGAATCTCATTTACATCAAATTCACCAAAACCGCAAACTTTTAAAAGTGAGCCAAACTCTTTTGGATGCGGTGTAAGGATGATATTTTTTTGTTTAAGCAAATCAAGTATCTTTTCATGATAGAACAAATCGGCATCTATAACTTTTGGTATGTCGTTGTCCAAAAATCTGTTTAAATCATCATTGCTGTAAAAGTTCCCAAGTCCCATACCGACTGCAATGGCGGTAGTGTTTTTTGGAACAAGATCGTTTTGCATAAGCTCATACGGCACAGGTTTTTCAACTGCTCCTACTATTGTAACAAGTCCGCTTCCGATTCTAAGTGCAGAACTTCCGCACAAAACAGCAGCTCCGGTTTTACTTCCGGCAATTACCGCGGTATGTCCAAACCCACCTTTGTTTGTATTTTTCTTATCTCTGTAAGGAAGTTTTAGGTCATCAAACTCCAAAAGCTTCCAGTTTGATTCTCTCTCATACACACTTCTTGAAACACCCAAATCTGACACTGTTATGTTTCCCACAAAATCTTTTGCCTCATCCAGAAAAAGAGCTTTTTTCAGTGCTCCCATCGTTATGGTTGTATCTGCTCTAAATGTATCTGCTTCACATACACCAAATCTGTTTATACCGCTTGGGATGTCACAGGCTATTTTGTAACCTTTTAGCGAGTTTAGTTTTTGAATAATGCCTCTTAAACTCTCATCAAATTCACCGTTAAAACCTGTTCCCAAAATCGCATCTACTACTATATCTGCATCAATTATCTCATCAACAAACTCTACACCTGCAAGTTTTGCCCTTTTTTCCTGCAAAACCGCCATAGGTGATTTTGGTTTTTTTACAGCAAATACTCTAACATCATAATCTTTGTGAAGAATCCTGGCAAGAGTTATACCGTCAGCCCCGTTGTTTCCACTCCCTGTCGCTATCAAAACCGAACTGCCGACTGAAAAATTTGCTTTTATAAAATCGGCTATAGAGTCTGCTGCATGCTCCATCAGTATATCTTCACTAAGATTAAACTCTTCATAACATCTTTTATCAAGACTTCCAATTTCATCATACAGATTTTGCATCATCATCCCTGTTTTTACTGTTTATATAAAAATCTCCTCTTCCTCTGTTTTTTACAACATACATAGCCTCATCCGCTTTTTTTATGAGTTCAAGATGATTGTCGCTATCATCCGGAAATATACTCACACCTATAGACACAGAAGGACTTATAGAGTGCATGTTGTCAAAAAATATCGGTTTTGACACCTCATCAAGCAGTTTTTTTGCAACTTTGTCTATCTTGTCATAGTCATCCATATCATCAACTATCATGATAAACTCATCACCTGCATATCTGGCTACAAAATCGTTTTCTCTTGTAATGGTTTTGAGTCTTTTTGCAACGGTTTTTAAAACAACATCCCCTACTTCATGCCCAAAGTTGTCGTTAATCTCTTTAAACATATCCAAATCTATAAAAAACAGACCAAATTTGAAAAATTTTCTTTTTGCCCTTGCTATCTCTTTTTGCAATGCCATAAAAAAAGCCTCTCTGTTTGGAAGGTTTGTGAGCACATCATGATATGCTTTGAATTCGAGACTTTTTTTCTCTTTTTCAACATCTGTTATATCTTTGTAAAGCTCAAGATAGAGTATCTTTTTGTTTTCATCTTCAAGAGAGTTTCTTGAAACTTCAAACACAAAATCACCGGCAAAAATCTTCTCTCGGACTATATCATCAGAAAACAAAGTTCTGCTTTGCATATAGTTGGTGAAAAATGGTTTGAAATATTTTGTATATGAATCGTTGCAAAATATTGTTTTGCCGCTTGCATCACTAACCCTTATACCTATGCCGAGCTTATCTATGGAAGAAAGATATCTGTCAAGATTGTGTGAGTATCTTTCTATATCTTTAATATGTTGATTGTTTTTTATATTGAGTTCTATCAAGTCCAGATAGTTTTTTCTGTATATTTTTGCAGTTTTAAAA
>WFOM01000244.1 GCA_015488075.1 Helicobacteraceae bacterium
ATATCAAACTCACTTCCAAGATCCTTTGTGTTATTGCCGTTTGCATCTTTCATATCTGTATCTGCATCAAATATATGATACACACCAAGAATTTTTCCAAATCTTTTGTTTTTGTAACCTGCTTTAAAATTGACATCTTTTAAACCGCCGCTTGGAGATGAAGCTACATAAAACATATCTGCCCAACCGTTAAATTTGTGATTTGTTCCAAGCCATGGAACAAAATTTTCTCTTTTTGAAGTAGTGGCATCATCACCGCTTAAAAACTCATAGTTGGCACCTACTGTAAAACCGGATATATCTGCACTTATATCAAGGTTAAAGTAGTTTGCATCAACTTTGTTTGAAGGTGCATTTGAACCGTATTTTAAACTGTTGTCTTTTTGGACTGCATACTCTGCCCTGTAAGAAAGTTTTAATACTGTATCTGCTTTTCCCGTAAATGAAATGCCGTATGTATCTTCATAGTTAGCATACATATAACCATATACTGTAACTTTTAAAGGTTTCATAACCTCATAGCTTGCATGAAGCAAAACAGAGTTTGTATCTTTTGTAGCTCCTGCTTTGACACCCTGGGCTCCGTAAACCCATGCCGCAAGAAGATTCAGATTTTTTATGCTATTGTCTGAAACAAAAACGGTATCGTAACTCCTCTCAAGCTGTCTCCACCCGACAGTTCCTATAAATCTCTGGTTGTCCAGATTTACCTGCCCTCTTCCCGCATGAAAAACAGTTTTATTGTATTTATACTCTAAAGAAGCGTTTGATATCATGGCATATTGGGGATCTACTATAACATCATAGTCTGTATGTCCGTTATAAAGGCTGTTATAATCGCTCCAGCCAAAATTGTTTACACTGATCACCCCTACATCGGCTTTTAAGTTTTTTATACCAAAAAATCTGTTAGAGCTTACTTCGAGTTTTGTTCTGGCAGTTAAAGCCTGTGCGGCTTTTTTGCTGTTGTTTGTTACATCTGCATATTCATACCTTGGTCGTATCTGACCTTCAAACTTCATATCGTCCAAAATACTTACACCTTCATCTGCATTAAGGAGACAAAAATATCCGCCTGCAGAGCACAAAATAAAAAATGAAGCAAACAGTTTTTTCATCATATATCCTCTGTTTATTAGAATTATTTGATGAAATTATACTGTTTTTTTAATCAAAATAATGCTTATTTTTTAATCAATAAAGACAACTTTATATAAGCTCCGGCAAAATACACAGCCCCCATACCGATAAGTGAAACAAAATCAAAACCTACCATCTCAAAAGAAGCTCCCATCTGATTTAACTTCAAAAAACCGTCTATCCCAAAGCTTGAAGGGAAAAAATATGAAAAAATCTTGATATAAAAAGGGATACTTTCATTTGGCCATATAAATCCTATACTAAACACCAGCGGAAGTGATGAAAAAAGCACTAACGGAGTTGCAAGTTCTCTTTCTTTTAAGATACTGCCAAAAAACATCCCAAGAGAAAGAGAAGCAAACAAAAATGCCATACCAAAAGCAAAAAGTTCAAGCGGGTTTCCTATTTTGTTTATACCGTAAAAATCAAAACCAAATCCTATATAAAACAAAAGATAAAATGCAAATATAACTCCAAAGATTATATATCTTGAAAATATCGTATATATAGGATTAAACACAAATCTGCTTTTTTTATATCTCTCATTAAATCCGCCTCCGGCTATACCCATACCTATGAGCATGGTTTGCTGAAGTATAAGGATAAAAACCGCAGGGATAACATACTGAAGATAGCTGTTGTCTTTGTTATACAGATTTATAACATTTATATTAAAACCTGAAACATCCTTTGCAACTTCATAAACCGACTCGTTTTCAGAAAGACTGTATGCTACCTTCTGCTGTATCAAATCTGTCATGACAGATTTTAAAAATCCTTCCAAAACAGTCCCGAAAATCAAAAAATAGCTGTTGTCAACACCAAGATAAATCTGAGGTGACTTATGGTTTGCTATATCTTTTGCAAAGTTTTTGGGTATAACTATAAAAGCTTTTATTTTATCCTCCCTGATCCCCTGCAGTGCAGATTTTTTATCTGTATAACCATAAAGTTTCAGCTCAGAAGTGGAATCCAACATAAATTTTAACTCTCTTGAGAGTTTGGAGTTGTCAAAATCTATGATGCCTATTTTTAAATCGTTTATTGTTTTGTTCAGATATGGCTGCGGATACAAAAAAAAGTAAAGCAAAACTCCGCCTATGATGGTCAGAACAACTGCAATATCACTGAAAGTATGTTTAAATTCATAAAAAAAGGTCTCTTTGAAACTCAAGCTTTTATCCTTCTTTTTATCCTGAAAACTGCAAATATCATCACAACACTAAAAGAGATTATCTTCATATAAAACCCTATAGCTTCATCAAAACCGTATCCGAAATTACTTACCTTTATAAAAAGTTCCGTAAAATGTGAAACAGGAAGCATCTCTCTAAAAAACAGTGCAAAATCACCCATACCGTAAACAGGAAATGTAACTCCCAAAAATGCAAAAGCAGGAGCGGTATAAACAGCAGCAAGACTAAGACTCCTTGCATAATCAAACCCTGTAGTAAACAAAAAAACTCCTATAGCTTCATAAGAGACAACCGTCAAAACAACTGCAACAATCATAACACCTATATCACCGGCAAAATAATAGTCGTTTTTTGAGTATATATAAAACATAAATCCAACACCCCACAATGTAAAAACCAAAAAATACACAAACAGCTTGCCTAAAATTTTTGGCACGACAAATCCATTGCTGAAAAAATCTTTATCTTTTTTCTCCTTATACATACTGCCAAAGGAAACTATAACGGACACCACTATAAATATTTGCCATATAGACGGTAAAATCGCAGAAGTCAAGAACAAAAAATAATCTTTGTCTTTGTTGAAAAAAACAACATTTTCAACTCTTATGGGAACAGACTTTGAAACTGCCTTTAAAATGTTTTTCTCTTTTATCATATTTTTTGCCACATCTATACCCACATCAAAAGGGAGCAAAATTTCCATCAAAGCAGATTCTATCGTTTTGCCTATGAGAATATACTGGGAATTCACAAAAACATCCAGATTTGGCTCTTTTCTTGTTGCTACATCTTTGAAAAAACCGCTTTTAAATACAACAAGCCCATATACCTTTGAACTTTTCAAAGCATCAAAAGCCTCTTTTTTTGTATGAAAATTTATAACCTTTAGTGTTGGTGAAGAGTTTATGGCAAATGTTATATCCCTTGAAAGCTTTGAATTGTCAAAATCCACTACACCAAGCGGCAACTCACTTGATACTCTGTTTTGAAAAATCGTTACTATTATAAAAAAGGACAAAAAAGGGAGTATAAAAAGAAGAGAGATTTTATAAAATGATTTTTTTATCTCCTCTGTCTCATACACAAAAGCGTCTAAAAAAGCTCTAAACATCCAACCTCACCAATGCACTCATACCGACTCGCAAATCTTTTATCTCTTTAACAGGTTTTAGATGCACCTCAAAACTCTTGAGCTCATAACCTTTTTTTGTATCGGTTGCTTTAAATGTTGCATACTCACCCATTTTGGATATATAACTCACTTTAAAATCAAAGCTTTTTTCCAAAGCAGGTATATAAACCTTTATGACTTTTCCTGTTTTAAAATATTTTAAAAAATCCTCTCTTATGGCAAATCTTGCCCAAGAATCTTTCATATCGGTCAAAACCACAACAGGAAATCCGCTTGGAGCTAGTTCTCCTTCATTTATCAACACTTCGGTCACTTCACCGCTGTTATAGGCATATGCTTTTGTCTCCTTTAAAAAACTCTCAACCTCTTTTACCTTTGCCTCATATACCTTTGCCTGCGAAGTTGCAGCTTTTTTAAGCTCTTTTCTGGCACCTTTTTTGGCCATCATATAAAGCTCTTTTGCACTTGCCTCATCACTTTTTGCAGCTTTGTATTTGGTATAGACTTCATCTTTTTTCTGCTCAGAAATCACACCCTGAGTGTAAAGTTTTTCTATCCTTGTGTATGTTTTTTCCATCAGTTCAGCTGCCGCCTTTGCCTTTTGCCACTGGTTGTATGCTGCTTTTACCTGCTCTTCTCTTGCACCGTTGTATGCTTCCTCTTTTTTTGCATTTGCGGCATCTTTTGCAGCCAGTGCCTGTTCATATTTTGCTTCAATCTCAGGTGATATTATCGAAAAGACCAAATCACCTTTGTTTACAGCATCACCTTTGTTTACAAAAATCTTGGCAATTCTTCCGGGTATCTTTGATGAAACATTATAAACCTTGGCATCTATTTCACCTTCTATCAAAACAGTATTGTCATGATATGTCCTTAAAAATTTATAAGCAACAAAGCCAAAAGCCAAAACAAAAACAACAGCCAGTCCGAAAAAAAGTTTTTTATTCATCTATTTCTCTCCCAAAAATTCAAAAAATTTCTCTCTCTCACCGCTAAGAACACATAAAAAAGCAAGCTTTTGCAAAAATTGGTATGCGGCATTTAGTCTTTTTGTTTTTATCGCTTCAACCATTGCATTTGCTTCTGTCACATCCAAAGCCGTAACAAGCCCTTCCTTAAAAGATATCTCTCTTAGTCTCAGATTCTCTTTTGCAAGCTTCAAAGATGACTCCAAAAGTTCATACTCCTGTTTGTCCGCCATCATCTCTTTGTATGTTTTTTCAGCCAAAACTTTCAGATTTTTGAGTGCCTCACTTTTTAAAAGTTCCACCTTGTGTTTTTTCAGTTTTGCTATAGCTATCTCATCTGCTCTGTCACTTCTTCTTAGTATGTCAAACTTTACCATGACACCGGCAAACCATGTAGGAAGTGTCTGCATCAAAGGAGAATTGTCCTTGTATAGCATATAGTTTCCATATCCCACAACTGTCGGAAAATAGTTTGATTTTTTTATTTTTATAAGAGAGTTCACCTGCTTTGTTTTTGCATCCAAAAGATCAAGTGTTTTGTTGTTGCTTATGTCAAAATTGTTCTCAACACCAAAAACCAAAAGATTGTCTGTTGTTTTTATATCTTTTGAAACCAATGACGCCAAAGCAAAATGTGCAACATCAAGCTTCGATTTTGCTTTTTTAAGCTCAATACGGGCCAAATCGAGCTTGGATTTTGCCTGCAAAAGCTCTATATTTGCAATCTGTCCCTCTTTTTTCATCAGTGTCGCATTTTTATACAGCCTTTTTAAGGCCAAAACCGCTTCTTCTTCCGTATCCACAAGAGATTTGGCAACTATCTCTCCATAATACAGCTTTACCAGAGTTAAAAACTTTTTGTCTTTTTGCATCTCCTCTTTGGCTTTTGCTTCATCAAGCCTTGATTTGAACACAGCCTGTGCCGCATCTATCTTTCCGCCTGTATAAAGCGGCCAAAGAAGTGAAAGATTTGCCAAAAACACATCTTTTTCACTCAAATCAAATCTAAAATGCTTTTTTATAAACAAAATCTCTGCATCACCTTCTATTTTTATATTATCCTCAAGCCTGGTATATGAACCGACAAGTGAAATTTTCGGAAGATACATAGACTTTACAGAGTCTGTTTTAAGCTTTGCCGCTTTTACATCACTTGTGCTTGCTTTTAAACCTTTGTCAGTGACTTCCAGATCTTTCCATATCTCATAAAGTGTCTGTGCATTTAACAAAAAAACAGACATACACAACAAAAAAACTGTTCTCATCATCTCTCTTTGCAAATTGTCATCAAAATAAATACAAAATCAATTTTATCATAAAATAGATCAAAAAACATTCAAAAAGAGTAAAT
>WFOM01000245.1 GCA_015488075.1 Helicobacteraceae bacterium
ATCATATACCGCCTTTGCTTTTATAACTGCATTTTCTTTAAATGTAGCACCATCCTCTACTATCTCAAACGGCTCTATAACATCACTCCAGGCTACTACTTCAAACTCACTGCAATACTCTTTTATCTCTTTTATCTTTCCTTTGTTTGATGTTGCTATGATTAGTTTCACAAATTTTCCTTAAAATTTAAAAGTAAATTACCATGTTAAATATAATCTGTCATATAATTTCAAACAAAATTATAGCAAAACACTGTAATTTAAAATGATATCTCATAAAGGATGATTATGATAAAAAGAGTTATGCCTTTGTCTTTGATACTTGCCTTTAGGTTTTTCGGACTTTTTATAGTTCTTTCAGTCCTTTCGCAATATGCCAAAGATTTGGAAGGCTCAACCGCATTTTTAGCAGGTGTTGCGCTTGGAGGTTATGCTCTAACACAAGCTGTATTTCAAGTTCCGTTTGGTGTGATGAGTGATAAGTTTGGAAGAAAAACAGCACTTCTTATAGGTCTTTTGATCTTTGCTGCAGGCTCAGTTATAGCAGCCGAAGCAACAGATATATATATGTTGCTTCTTGGTAGGTTTTTACAAGGTGCAGGAGCTATAGGAAGTGTTATAACCGCTATGATAGCCGATCAGGTAAGGGAAGATGAAAGAGCCCATGCCATGGCAGTTATGGGTATGACTATAGCTATGAGTTTTGCAGGTGCTATGCTTGTGGGTCCTATAATAGCGGGTATATACAGTGTCAGCACTTTGTTTTGGTTGACGGCTGTTTTGGCGATACTTGCCATAGTTGTTTTGTTTAGTGCAGTGCCGGAGCCTCCAAAGATAGAGCATCATTATGCTGAAGATGAGGCAAAAGTAAAAGATGTTTTCAAAGACAAAGATTTGGTAAGGATGTATATAACATTTTTGTTTCACAGCTCAACTATGGCTATAGCGTTTTATCTAATCCCTATGCTTTTAAAAAACAAGTTTAGTATGCCAGAAGATGATTTTTGGAAAGTTTATCTGCCTGCAGTTGTTTTTGGTATAGTTGCTATGGGACCGGCTGCGGTGTTTGGTGAAAAGTATCAAAAAGGAAAACAGGTATTTATAATCTCCATAGTTTTTATATTTTTGGCATTTTTACTTATGGGGCTTACTTCAAACTTCTACCTTTTTGCAACAGGTGCCGTGTTCTTTTTCATAGGGTTTAATATGTTTGAGCCTTTGCTTCAGAGTTTTGTAAGCAAGTTTGCAAAAGTTCACCAAAAAGGTGCCGCTTTAGGAGTTGCTAACACTTTTGCATATTTTGGTATATTTTTGGGTGGTGCCATAGGCGGTTATCTTTACCAAAATTTTGGTGAGAGCGGTATAGCTTACTTTATAGCCGGTGTTTCTGTTTTTTGGATAATCTGGATAATGGGAATGAAAAATCCTGCCAACAGAGCGACCGTTTTTTTAAGTATGGATGAGTTTAGCAACGAGAAACTTCCTTCGCTTAAAGATATAGAAGGTATAAACGATTTTTATACCAACTATACAGAAAGAATCATAGTTGTAAAATATGAAAAAGAGATACTTGATGAGCAGAAGATAAAAGAGTTACTTAAGTAAAGTGTAGATATAATCAAACCTAAAAAAGGTTTGATTATGAAAAAGCTTCTTTTGTTTTTATCTGTTGTTTTGACACTGTCGGCACAAACCTGCAAGATAATCTCTTCTGCCGCTCCGGATGCATCATTTGTTGACGGTGTTGATGCCGTTGCAAAATCTTATGCAAAGATAACATTTGACAAAAATTCAAAAGCACATTTTAAAACTTACCAAAAAGCATATATAGAGTTTTTTAATGAAGCCATGGATTATATTGAAGATCAATGTAAAAAATACAAGATAAAAACCATATACAACTTTAAGATAGAGTCAAATGTAGATAAGGACTACTACTATTTCAATGCTATATATGATTTCGAATTTAAATGATAGATACAAATTTTTTCTATAATGGAAAAAGGGCGGTTAAAAAAGAATTTGAGTATGCCTTGCTTGAAGCAAAACAGCTTATTTTCCTGAAAGATAAGATAAAAGTCCCAAAATTATTTGAATATTCAAATAATTATTTTATTTGTGAATACATAAACGACAATACACCTGTAGATGAAGAAAAAGTAGCAAAAGAGCTTGCAGAACTGCATAGTTTCGGTGAGGATTTTTTCGGATTTTTTCATGATACTACTATAGGACCATACCTTCAACCAAATATAAAAACTACAAGCTGGAGCAGCTTATACGGCGAGTATAGAGTGCTGTATATGACAAAAAAAGCTCACGACAAAGGTCTGTTGGATATAAAAACACTAAAAGATATAGAGATACTTATAAACAACTTAGATACTATACTTCCAAATAAAAAACCTTCACTTCTTCATGGAGATATATGGAGCGGCAATGTTTTAAGTCAGGATGGAGAAGTTTATTTTATAGACCCGGCAATTTACTTTGGAGATAATGAAGTTGAACTTGCGTTTATAATGATGTTTAATACTTTTTCAAAAAGGTTTTTTGATACTTATAATGAGCTAAAGCCCATAGATAAAGAGTTTTTTAGATCTAGATATCTTATATATCAACTCTATCCTTATTTGGTGCATGTAAATATTTACGGAAGCGGTTATATAAGCGGTGTAAAAAACATAATAAAGAGGTTTGTATGACAGGCTATACACATCCGTTTGATCCTGTTATAGATGAAAACTCAAAAGTTTTGATACTTGG